>NZ_JASHKY010000071.1:0-305 GCF_030056935.1 Rhodococcus sp. IEGM 1302
CGAGGTTCTGCGCACGGTCTACCCCGAGGTCGACGGCGTCGGCTACCAGAAGATCTGCTCGGTAGAAGATGTCTCGATCGATCTCGGCGCAGAACGCGTCACAGACGACCGAATCCAGGCGGAGCTGTATTCGTTCTTCGCCCAGGGCTTCGATGTCACTGTCGAGGTTCCGTTGCGCGCCAAGCTTTTTCAGGTCGCCGATGACGACTTCGTGTTGTCGTTCGTGATGCATCACATCTCGACCGACGGCTTCTCGATGGGCCCGTTGACCCGCGACGTCATGACCGCCTACTACGCCCGAACCA
>NZ_JASHKY010000057.1:0-3577 GCF_030056935.1 Rhodococcus sp. IEGM 1302
AACTCTGCCCTGCTTGATGCGCTGAAACAGCGCGTTGTCATCGGCGACGGAGCGATGGGCACCATGTTGCAGGCCGCGGACCTCACCCTGGACGACTTCCTCGGCCTCGAGGGGTGCAATGAGATCCTCAACGACACCCGTCCCGACGTGCTCAAAGACATCCACCGTGCGTACTTCGCCGCTGGTGCCGATGCCGTCGAGACCAACACCTTCGGTTGCAACCTGCCCAACCTCGCCGACTACGACATCTCTCACCGGATCCGCGAACTCGCGGAAAAAGGCACTGCTCTCGCCCGTGAAGTAGCGGACGAGATGGGACCAGGCCGCGACGGCATGGCCCGATTCGTACTCGGCTCGATGGGACCGGGAACCAAGCTCCCCAGCCTGGGACACGCACCGTACGCAGTCCTGCGTGACGCGTACACCGAAGCTGCGCTCGGCATGATCGACGGTGGCGCCGACGCCATCCTCGTCGAAACCTGCCAGGACCTGCTTCAGGTGAAAGCTGCAATCCTCGGCAGCCAGCGTGCGATGGAGCAACTCGGACTGCGGTTGCCGATCATCACGCACGTGACGGTCGAGACAACCGGAACGATGCTCCTGGGCAGTGAGATCGGTGCGGCGCTGACGGCACTCGAGCCACTCGGTATCGACATGATCGGTCTGAACTGCGCCACCGGGCCGGCCGAGATGAGTGAACATCTCCGTCATCTGTCCAAGTACTCCACGCTGCCGGTGTCGGTCATGCCCAATGCCGGCCTGCCGCAGCTCGGTCCCAAGGGTGCCGAGTATCCGCTGACTGCCGACGAATTGGCCGAAGCCCTCAGTGGTTTCGTCTCCGAGTTCGGACTCGGCCTCGTCGGTGGCTGCTGCGGTACGACGCCCGAGCACATCAGCGCGGTCGCCGACGCGGTTCGTCAGGTCGAGAAGGCCCAGCGCACGCCGATCCACGAGCCGAGCACCTCTTCGCTGTACTCGGCGGTGCCGTTCGAGCAGGACGCCAGCATCCTGATGATCGGCGAACGCACGAACTCCAACGGCTCCAAGGCTTTCCGCGAGGCGATGCTCTCCGCGGACTACCAGAAGTGCCTGGACATCGCCAAGGACCAGACACGCGACGGCGCACACATGCTCGACCTCAACGTCGACTACGTGGGCCGCGACGGTGCCGCCGACATGTCGGAACTTGCCAGCCGCCTGGCGACGTCCTCGACGCTGCCGATCATGCTCGACTCCACCGAGCCTGCCGTGCTGCAAGCCGGCCTCGAGCACCTCGGTGGCCGCTGCGCCGTCAACTCCGTCAACTACGAAGACGGCGCCGGCCCCGAATCGCGTTTCCACAAGATCATGACTCTGGTCAAGGAGCACGGCGCGGCGGTCGTCGCCCTGACCATCGACGAAGAGGGCCAGGCTCGCACCGCCGAGACGAAGGTCGCCATCGCCAAGCGTCTGATCGAGGACATCAAGGGAAACTGGGGACTCGCCGAGTCCGACATCATCGTCGACGCCTTGACCTTCCCCATCTCCACCGGTCAGGAAGAGGTGCGACGCGACGGCATCGAGACCATCGAAGCCATCCGTCAGCTCAAGGCTGCGTACCCGGAACTCCACTTCACCCTGGGTATCTCGAACATCTCGTTCGGTTTGAACCCGGCCGCACGGCAGGTCCTCAACTCGGTGTTCCTGCACGAGTGCACCGAGGCAGGTCTGGACACGGCGATCGTTCATGCGTCCAAGATTCTGCCGATGGCCCGAATTCCTGACGAGCAGCGTGAAACCGCACTCGACCTCGTCTACGACCGTCGTAGCGAGGGGTACGACCCGCTGCAGAAGCTGATGGCTCTGTTCGAGGGTGTCTCGGCTGCGTCGGCGCGCGAGTCCCGTGCGCAGGAACTGGCGGGACTTCCGTTGTTCGACCGGCTCGAACGCCGCATCGTCGACGGCGAGCGCAACGGCCTTGACGACGACCTCACCGAGGCGATGACGATCAAGCCTCCGCTGGCCATCATCAACGAGACCTTGCTCTCGGGCATGAAGACCGTCGGCGAGCTGTTCGGCTCCGGACAGATGCAGTTGCCGTTCGTGTTGCAGTCGGCCGAGGTCATGAAGGCTGCCGTGGCATTCCTCGAACCGCACATGGAAGCGAGCGACGAGGACGGCAAGGGTCGCATCGTGATCGCGACCGTCAAGGGCGACGTTCACGACATCGGCAAGAACCTGGTCGACATCATCTTGAGCAACAACGGCTACGAGGTCGTCAACATCGGTATCAAGCAGCCGATCGCGACCATCCTCGACGTCGCGTTGGACAAGAAAGCCGACGTGATCGGCATGTCCGGACTGCTCGTGAAGTCCACTGTCGTGATGAAGGAAAACCTCCAGGAACTCAACGCACGCGGAGTCGCCGAGAAGTTCCCGGTTCTGCTCGGTGGTGCGGCGCTCACGCGCTCCTACGTCGAGAACGACCTGCAGGAGGTGTACGAGGGCGACGTCAGCTATGCCCGCGACGCCTTCGAGGGTCTGAACTTGATGGACCAGATCATGACGACCAAGCGTGGTGGCGGCCCGGCGCCGGACAGCCCGGAGGCCATCGCTGCTCGCGAGAAGGCTGCCGAGCGTAAGGCACGTCACGAGCGTTCCAAGCGCATCGCCGAAAAGCGTAAGGCTGCAGCGGTTCCCGTGGTCCTGCCGGAGCGTTCCGATGTCGCAACCGACATCGCGGTGCCGACACCTCCCTTCTGGGGCTCGCGCATCGTCAAGGGAATCTCGCTGTCCGAGTACTCGGGGCTGCTCGACGAGCGCGCTCTTTTCCTCGGCCAGTGGGGCCTTCGCGGTCAGCGCAAGGGCGACGGTCCGACGTACGAGGAACTGGTCGAGTCGGAAGGCCGTCCGCGACTTCGGTACTGGCTCGATCGGTTGACGTCCGAGGGCATCCTCGCGCATGCCGCGGTCGTGTACGGGTACTTCCCGGCGATCTCGGAGGGCGACGACGTCATCGTGCTCACCGAGCCGAAACCGGATGCACCCGAAAGGTTCCGGTTCACCTACCCGCGCCAGCACCGCGACCGCTTCCTGTGCATCGCGGACTTCGTTCGCTCGCGCAAGGACGCCGAGGCCACCGGGCAGGTCGACGTTCTTCCGTTCCAGTTGGTGACGATGGGTCAGCCGATCGCGGACTTCGCCAACGAGTTGTTCGCATCGAACTCGTACCGCGATTACCTCGAGGTTCACGGAATCGGTGTCCAGCTCACGGAGTCTCTGGCCGAGTACTGGCATCGACGCGTCCGTGAAGAGCTAGTGCTTCCCGAGGGTCACACCGTCGCGGAGCAGGATCCCACCGAGGTTGCCGGTTACTTCGATCTCGAGTACCGCGGCGCTCGTTATTCGTTCGGATACGGCGCGTGCCCGGATCTCGAGGATCGAGCCAAGTTGGTTGCGTTGCTCGAACCCGAACGAATCGGCGTCGAATTGTCCGAGGAGCTGCAGCTGCATCCCGAGCAGTCCACGGACGCTTTTGTCCTGCACCACCCGGAAGCAAAGTATTTCAATGTCTGAGTTGTTGACCGAAGTATCCGAA
>NZ_JASHKY010000058.1:0-3375 GCF_030056935.1 Rhodococcus sp. IEGM 1302
GCATCTGGCGCACGATGACCTCGATGTGCTTGTCGTGGATCGACACACCCTGGCTCCGGTACACCTCCTGGACCTCGTTGACCAAGTGGATCTGAACCTGACGCGGACCCATGACTCGCAGGACCTCGTGGGGATCGGCAGCACCTTCCATGAGCTGCTGTCCGACCTCGACGTGGTCACCGTCAGCCAAGAGGCTTTCGCGACCGTCGGCGTGCTTGAAGACACGCAGACGCTGACGCTTGCTGAGCTTGTCGTAGACAACGTCTTCGCCGCCGTCGTCCGGAACGATGGTGATCTTGTAGAAACGATCGCCGTCTTCGAGCTGTACCCGACCGGTGACGTCCGCGATAGGAGCCTTGCCCTTGGGCACACGTGCCTCGAACAGCTCCTGGACACGCGGCAGACCGCCGGTGATGTCATCTCCTGCGACACCACCCTGGTGGAAGGTACGCATGGTCAGCTGAGTACCGGGCTCACCGATCGACTGTGCGGCGACGATACCGACAGCCTCACCGATGTCGACCAGCTTGCCGGTGGCCATCGAGCGGCCGTAGCAAGTGGCGCAAACGCCGGTGCCGGTGGTGCAGGTCAGGACCGAGCGGACCTTGACCGTCGTGATGCCGGCTTCGAGCAGAGCATCGATCGCGGGGTCACCGAGATCGTGGCCACGCTCGACGATGACGGTGCCGTTCGCGTCGACTGCATCGGCCGCCAAGGTACGGGCGTACGTGCTGGTCTCCACGTGAGCATCGCGGATCATCGTGCCGTCGGCCTGCTTCTCGGCGATCGTGGTGACGATGCCGCGCTCTGTTCCACAGTCGACCTCGCGGACGATGACGTCCTGCGAAACGTCCACCAGACGACGGGTCAGGTAACCCGAGTCGGCAGTGCGGAGTGCGGTATCGGCCAGACCCTTACGAGCACCGTGCGTGTTGATGAAGTACTCGAGAACGGTCAGGCCTTCCTTGAAGGAAGACTTGATCGGACGCGGGATGAACTCACCCTTCGGGTTTGTCACCAGGCCCTTCATACCGGCGAGCGAGCGAACCTGAGTCATGTTGCCGGCTGCGCCGGACTTCACGATCATCGGGATCGGGTTGCTGTCGGGGAAGTGAGCCTCCATGGCCTTGCCGACCTTGTCGGTCGCTTCCTGCCAAATGGTGACCAGAGCGCTGTTGCGCTCCTTCTTGTCCAGAGCACCACGCTGGTACTGCTTCTCGATCTTGTCGGCCTGAGCCTCGAAGTCCTCGATGATGGCAGGCTTCTCCGGCGGCACGAGCACGTCGGAGATCGAGACCGTGACACCCGAACGGGTGGCCCAGTAGAACCCGACGTCCTTGAGCTTGTCGACGGTCTGAGCAACCACGATCATCGGGTACCGCTCGGCGAGATCGTTGATGATCGTCGCCTGGCGCTTCTTCGGCATCTGCTCGTTGACGAACGGGTAGTCCGCCGGAAGCAGCTCGTTGAAGAGCACACGGCCGAGTGTCGTGGTGGCGGTCCAGCCTTCACCGTAGTTCCAGCCCTCGGGGAACAGTTCGTTCTCGAGGTCGCGCGGCGGACGCTGCTGCGTCAGACGCACCTTGATCTGAGCCTGAACCGAGAGCGCGCCGCGGTCGACTGCCATCTGAGCCTCGGCGGGCGAGGAGTACACGCCCTGCTCTGCCTCGTCGTTGGTCGGAGCAACGAGCTCGCCGGTGACGCCCTCGTCGAGACGGGTCAGGTGGAACAGACCCGTGACCATGTCCAGACGCGGCATGGCGAGCGGGCGACCCGAAGCAGGCGAGAGGATGTTGTTCGAGGACAGCATCAGGATGCGTGCCTCGGCCTGAGCCTCTGCCGACAGCGGGAGGTGAACAGCCATCTGGTCACCGTCGAAGTCGGCGTTGAAGGCCTCACACACCAGCGGGTGGAGCTGAATGGCCTTGCCCTCGACGAGCTGCGGCTCGAATGCCTGGATACCCAGACGGTGCAGCGTAGGTGCACGGTTGAGCAGCACGGGGTGCTCGGCGATGACCTCTTCGAGGACGTCCCACACCTGGACGCGCTTGCGCTCGACCATGCGCTTTGCCGACTTGATGTTCTGCGCGTGGTTCAGATCGACCAGACGCTTCATCACGAACGGCTTGAACAGCTCGAGAGCCATCAGCTTGGGCAGACCACACTGGTGCAGCTTGAGCTGAGGACCGACGACGATGACGGAACGACCCGAGTAGTCGACGCGCTTGCCGAGCAGGTTCTGACGGAAGCGACCCTGCTTGCCCTTGAGCAGATCGCTCAGGGACTTCAGCGGGCGGTTACCCGGTCCGGTGACCGGACGTCCACGACGACCGTTGTCGAACAGGGCGTCGACCGACTCCTGCAGCATCCGCTTCTCATTGTTGACGATGATCTCGGGAGCACCGAGGTCGATCAGTCGCTTGAGGCGGTTGTTGCGGTTGATGACGCGGCGGTACAGGTCGTTGAGGTCGGACGTCGCGAAACGTCCACCGTCGAGCTGAACCATCGGGCGAAGCTCCGGCGGGATCACCGGAACAGCGTTGAGGACCATGCCCATCGGCGAGTTGCCGTTGGTCTGGAATGCCGCAACCACCTTGAGGCGCTTGAGTGCACGCAGCTTCTTCTGGCCCTTGCCGCTGCGGATGGTCTCGCGGAGAGACTCTGCCTCGGCGTCGAGGTCGAAGTTCTGCATCAGGATCTGGATGGACTCTGCGCCCATCGCACCCGTGAAGTACTCGCCGTAACGGTCGACCAGCTCGCGGTACAGGAGCTCGTCGATGATGAGCTGCTTGACGCTCAGCTTGGTGAAGGTGGTCCAGATCTCGTCGAGACGATCCAGCTCACGCTGCGCGCGGTCACGGAGCTGACGCATTTCGCGCTCGCCGCCGTCCTTGACCTTGCGGCGGACATCGGACTTCGCGCCCTCTGCCTCGAGCTCGGCGATGTCGGCTTCGAGCTTCTGCGCACGTGCCTCGAGATCGGCGTCGCGCTGATCTGCGACGGTCTTCTTTTCGACCTGCATCTCGGCTTCGAGGGTGGACAGCTCGTTGTGACGGAGCTCCTCGTCGACACCGACGATGACGTAGGCAGCGAAGTAGATGATCTTTTCGAGATCCTTCGGAGCCAGGTCGAGCAGGTAACCGAGACGGCTCGGAACACCCTTGAAGTACCAGATGTGCGTGACCGGTGCGGCCAGTTCGATGTGACCCATGCGCTCACGACGAACCTTGGCGCGAGTGACCTCGACGCCACAGCGCTCACAGATGATGCCCTTGAAGCGGACACGCTTGTACTTACCGCAGTAGCACTCCCAGTCCCGAGTGGGGCCGAAGATCTTCTCGCAGAAGAGGCCGTCCTTCTCGGGCTTGAGCGTGC
>NZ_JASHKY010000035.1:0-42345 GCF_030056935.1 Rhodococcus sp. IEGM 1302
TCGTGCGGTTGGCATCGTTTCCGAACGCCGTTTCGATCTTCTGACGCAGCTGATGCGCCTTCAGTGCCGACGTGTCGATGACCAGATCGGCGGCCGCCTTCACCACGGCCAACTGCCGACGCTCGGCTGCGATCCCTTCGGACAACGTGCCGTCGATGCCGTCGTTCTGCAACGGATGACTGCGGCGCACCTGTTCGAACCGTCGGATCAACACGTCGTCCGACGCTTCGAGGTACAGCACCCGAGTGTGGATCGGTTCCGCCTCGAGTTCGGTGAGCACCCACCCGAGATCGCCGGTGAAGAGTCGACTCCGCACGTCGATCACGACGGCGAGACGATCGACCGGCGGATCGGAGGTCAGGCTCAGACCGACCATTCGGGAAATGAGCTCAGGTGGCAAATTGTCCGCGACATACCAGCCGAGGTCTTCGAGCACCTTGGCAGCGGTACTCAAACCTGCTCCGGACAATCCCGTCACCAGCAGGAAATCCATCGTTCGACTGTCTTTGGCGCTGTCGGTAGTCACTGTGCACTCGGCCCCGTCGTCGGCATGGACAATTCTCGCGACTCGGAGCCCTCGTCACCGCTACCGAATTCGGCGCTGGGCGCGTCAGCAGACGTAACAGACGATTCGGATTCCGTGTCCAGCTCATCATCCCCTACCGCGGCTGGCAGCGCTCGAGCTTCAGCACCCGCGTCGGCTGCAGCCGAATCCGTGCCGAGTGCGGCCAGAACTGCTGTGGCGGTGGTCTCACCGATACCGGGGACCTGCATGATCTCCTCGACCGTTGCCGTTTTCAGCTTCGCCACGGAACCGAAGTGAGCCACCAGAGCGGTTCGACGAGTTTCACCGAGCCCCTTGACCGAATCCAGAGCCGAAGCCGTCATCCGCCTCGAGCGTTTGCTGCGATGGAACGTGATCGCGAAGCGGTGGGCTTCGTCTCGGATGCGCTGCAGTAGGTACAACGACTCGCTCGTCCGAGGGAGGATGACCGGATCTTCTTCCCCCGGCACCCATACCTCTTCGAGTCTTTTGGCCAACCCGACTACCGCGACGTCAGTGACCCCCAGCTCGTCGAGGACCGCCGCTGCCGCCGTGACCTGAGGGGCGCCGCCGTCCACGACGAACAGATTGGGCGGATAGGCGAACCGCCGAGGCCGGCCCGTCGCCGGGTCGATCGCCGCTTCGGGAGCCAGGTCCCCACCGTCCGAGTCCATGGTCGACGCCGACGCCGCGAGGACGCCCAGGTCGCGGTTGTGGCGCAGGAACCGCCGACGCGTGATCTCGGCGATACTCGCGACGTCGTCGGAATGACCGTCGCCGGCAGCTTCCTTGATCGCGTAGTGCCGGTAGTCCGACTTACGCGGGAGCCCGTCCTCGAACACGACCAGTGACGCCACGACGTCGGTTCCCTGGACGTGACTGATGTCGATGCATTCGATTCGTAGCGGAGCCGAGTCCAGGTCCAGTGCTTCCTGGATGCCCTGCAGCGCCGCAGAACGCGAAGTGAAATCGCCGGCACGCTTGAGCTTGTGCTGCGCCAGAGCCTCTTTCGCGTTTCGCTGAACTGTTTCGGCGAGGTCTTTCTTGTCGCCACGTTGCGGAACCCGCAGTTGCACTTGCGATCCCCGAAGCTTGCTCAGCCACGCCTGGATCTCGGTCGCGTTTGCCGGCAGAACCGGCACCAGAACTTCCTTGGGAACTGCGCTGATCCCGGCCTCGGAACCCGCTCCCGGGTCGAGGGCCGCCTGCTCCCCGTAGAACTGGGTGAGGAACTGCTCGACCAGGATCGGCAGGTCGGACTCGGCGTCGAGTGCGGCCCAGTCGATGGCGTCGCCTGCCTTCTCCACGACCCATCCACGCTGACCCCGCACGCGTCCGCCCCGCACGTGGAACACCTGAACGGCGGCTTCGAGATCATCGGTGGCAAAGGCGACGAGATCGGCGTCGGTGCCGTCACCGAGTACGACGGCCTGCTTCTCGAGCGCCTTGCGCAAAGCGCCGATATCGTCACGCAGACGGGCTGCGGTCTCGAAGTCGAGATCCTCGGAAGCCTGCTGCATGCGCTTTTCGAGATCTTTGACCAACTTGTCCGTGCGGCCGGCGAGGAAGTCGCAGAAATCTTCGACGATCTGTCGATGCTCCTCGGCGCTGACTCGCCCGACGCAGGGCGCCGAGCACTTGTCGATGTAGCCGAGCAGACACGGACGACCGATCTGGTTGTGCCGTTTGAAGACTCCGGACGAGCACGTTCGTGCGGGAAAGACTCGTAGCAGCAGATCGAGAGTTTCGCGGATCGCCCAGGCATGGGAGTAGGGACCGAAGTACCGGACACCCTTGCGCCGCGGACCGCGGTAGACGAACAGTCGCGGGAACTCTTCGTTGAGCGTCACCGCGAGAACCGGATACGTCTTGTCGTCGCGGTACCGGACGTTGAACCGCGGATCGAATTCCTTGATCCAGTTGTACTCGAGCTGAAGCGCTTCGACTTCGGTACTGACGACGGTCCACTCGACGCTGCCGGCGGTGGTCACCATCTGCCGAGTACGGGGATGAAGTGTCGTGACGTCCGCGAAGTACGAGTTCAAACGTGAACGGAGGCTTTTCGCCTTTCCGACGTAAATGACCCGACCATGCGGATCGCGAAATTTGTAGACGCCCGGCGCAGCCGGAATGGTTCCGGTAGCGGGGCGGTAAGTCGAGGGATCCGGCACGGTTTCAGGTTAGTCGCCGCCACCGACCGACTCGGAAACGCGCAGGATGCGGGCACCGAACCGGTCGGAAGACGTCAGTTGCTCTTGTGCGCGACCGGTGCGTAGCGGTCGGCCAGTTCGCGGAACTTACCGACCGTGTCGACGGCGTACTCGCGGTCGTTGGACTGGATCGCCATCACTGCCATGTACTCGTCGTCGGGCAACTCGATGCGTGCCCAGGCGGCACCGTCGGGGAACGAGAGTCCCTCGAACAGATCCCAGTCGACGATCTTCTCGCCCAGGATGTTTCGTACGGCGATACCCTGCTTGCCCACCTTGACCCGGGGCCGCGTCAACATCAGCACACCGAGAGCCAGAATGGTGCCGATGCCTGCCATCGCGATCTGGTCCGCGGCACGGAAGTACACGCCGGTGGACCCCTGGCGGAGCAGGAGTGCCAGTGTGACGTGAACGATCACCAGGAGGACGGCAACTCCGATCGCGTATCGCGTCGACTTACGCGGTGACGCGATCAGTTCCCAGTTCTCGTTGTCGCCGGGTGTACTCATCGAAACGAATCCTCGGTCCATGGTGCTCGGAGATGGCGCAGGGTCACTGCGGTGTCCAGTGCGGCGGCGCAGGCCTGTGCGCCCTTGTCCTCGACGCTACCCGGCAGACCCGAACGGTCAAGAGCCTGCTGCTCGGTGTCGGTGGTCAGGACACCGTTCCCCACGGGGGTGCTTTCGTCGAGCGAGACGCGTGTGAGGCCCGCGGTGACCGCGTCGCACACGTACTCGAAGTGCGGCGTACCGCCGCGGATGACAACACCGAGTGCGACGACGGCGTCGTGCGTGCGCGCCAATGCCTGCGCAACGACCGGCAGTTCGATCGCGCCGGCGACACGGACCAGTGTCACGTCCTTGATCTGTGCCTCCTGCGCGACGCGCTGCGCGCCGGCGATCAGAGCCTCGGAGATCGTCGCGTGCCACTGCCCGGCAACGATCGCCAGCTTCAGATCCTTGGCCTCGGCGATCGCGAGCTGCGGCTGACCTTCCCCGCTCACAATGCGGTTCCCGGCTGTGCGGTGTTCTGGTTCGCCTCGTACTCGTCCAGTCCGATCAGATCGTGCCCCATCCGATCGCGCTTGGTGCGCAGGTAGGTGAGGTTCTCCGCATTCGCGCGCAACGGCATCGGAACACGATCGGTGATCTGCAGGCCGTAGCCGTCCAGACCCACACGCTTGGCCGGGTTGTTGGTCAGCAGACGCATCGACGAGATCCCCAGATCGACGAGGATCTGGGCACCGATGCCGTAGTCACGGGCGTCCGCCGGTAGGCCGAGTTCGAGATTGGCGTCGACGGTGTCGGAACCGGCGTCCTGGAGCTGGTAGGCCTGCAGCTTGTGCATGAGACCGATGCCACGACCCTCGTGCCCGCGCATGTACAGAACAACGCCGCGGCCCTCCTGGGCGACCATGTCCAGTGCGGCGTCGAGCTGCGGGCCGCAATCGCACCGCAGCGAACCGAAGACGTCGCCGGTGAGGCACTCGGAGTGAACGCGGACGAGCACGTCGCTACCGTCTCCGTCGGGGCCTGCGATGTCGCCACGCACCAGCGCAACGTGCTCGACCTCGTCGTAGATGCTCGTGTAGCCGACAGCGGTGAACTCACCGTGGCGGGTGGGGATGCGGGCCTCGGCGATGCGCAGCACGTGCTTCTCGTGCTTGCGACGCCACGCGATGAGGTCCGCGATCGAGATCAGAGCAAGGTTGTGTTCGTCGGCAAATACTCGCAGCTCGTCGGTCTGAGCCATCGCGCCTTCGTCCTTCTGGCTGACGATTTCGCAGATGACGCCGGCAGGACGCAGGTCCGCCATGCGGGCGAGGTCGACTGCAGCTTCCGTGTGGCCAGGACGACGCAGTACTCCGCCTTCCTTCGCGCGGAGCGGAACGACGTGACCGGGGCGAGTGAAATCGTTGGCACCGGATTCGGGGTTGGCGAGCAGACGCATCGTCGCAGCGCGGTCCGACGCCGAGATGCCGGTACCGATTCCCTCACGGGCGTCGACCGTGACGGTGTACGCCGTGCCGTGCTTGTCCTGGTTGGTGGCGTACATCGGGGGCAGGCCCAGCCGATCGCAATCGTCACCGTCGAGCGGCACGCACAGGTAGCCGGAGGTGTACCGGACCATGAACGCCACCAGTTCCGGGGTGGCTTTCTCGGCGGCGAAGATGAGGTCGCCCTCGTTCTCGCGATCCTCGTCGTCCACGACGACAACAGCTTTACCTGCAGCGATATCTGCTACTGCGCGCTCGATACTGTCGAACCTGGTCACGTGCTCGCACTCCAAAGTCTTGACTTTTCACATCATCGAATACAACAAGTGCATCCGACGGATGCACTGACAACCCTACGACCAATCGGACGGGTCCGATCAGCCTGGTCCTACCGACCGGCAGAGTGAAGCCGCTCGACGTACTTCGCGATCACGTCCACCTCGAGGTTGACCGGCGTACCGACCACAGCGGTTCCGAGCGTCGTCAACTCGAGCGTTGTCGGGATCAGCGAGATCTCGAAGTACTCGAACCCGCGGTCTCCGCCCAGCGCGGAGACCGTCAGCGAGACTCCGTCGACGGTGATCGAACCCTTCTCCACGACGTAACGGGAAATGGAGTCGGGCAGTGCGATCCGCACTACCTCCCAGTTCTCGGACGGCGAGCGGGAAATGACGTGGCCTGTTCCATCGACATGCCCTTGAACCAGGTGGCCGCCGAGTCGGCTGTTCAGCGCCGCGGCACGCTCGAGGTTGACGCGAGAGCCGACATCCAATTTCGCCAGGCTCGAGCGGTTCAGGGTTTCCTGCATGACATCTGCGGTGAACGAACCGTCGGCAAGCACGTCGACCACCGTCAGGCACACTCCGTTGACCGCGATCGAATCACCGTGGCCGGCGTCGGAGGTGACCAGTGGCCCGCGCACCGTGAAACGTGCAGCATCGACCAGTTCTTCCTTGGCGACGATTTCGCCGAGTTCTTCCACAATTCCTGTGAACACGCGCCCTACTCCTCGTTCCCCGGAGCAGAACTCTCCGGAACCAGACTCAACAAAATATCGGGGCCGATCGTTACCGCAGACTCCAAACGGAATCGGTGGGCGTCGGTGATGGTGTGCACTCCGGCATCGACGAGTGCGGAGGCGCCCGCGCCGAGCAGGATCGGAGCGATGTATGCCTCTATGACGTCGACATATCCGGCGGCAAGGAATGCTCCGGCCAGACGGGGCCCACCCTCGAGAAGTACGTCCGTGTACTCCCCCAACGCCTCGACTACTTCGTCGATGTTGTCGGTGTTGAGCACCAGAGTCGGTGCGGTGTCGTCGAGAATGCTTGCCGTCGAGGGTATTTCGCGCTTTCCGACGACGACGCGAACGGGTTGGTGCGCCGCGAGCTCACCGGTGGGCTGACGTGCGGTCAGCCACGGATCGTCGGCGAACACGGTGCCGGTACCGACCACGATCGCATCGATCTGCGCTCGCTGCGCATGCACGCGCGCCCTCGCCTGCGGACCGGTGATCCACTGACTCGTTCCGTCCTCGGCGGCGCTGCGTCCGTCCAGACTGGCCGCGTACTTCCACGTGATGTGCGGGCGACCGGTGCGCTGTTTGTGCAGCCAGGCCCGCAGTGGACCAGCTTCCACCTCGGGTGCTCTCAGTCCGGCCGTGACGCTGATTCCAGCGCGCATGAGCGTCGCTGCGCCGCCGGAAGCCTCGGGATTGGGATCACCGACGGCGTAGACAACCGCCGAGACTCCGGCATCGATCAATGCCTGTGAGCAAGGGCCGGTTCGCCCCTGGTGATTGCACGGTTCCAGTGTCACCACTGCCGTACCGCCACGCGCTGCATCGCCGGCCTCGTCGAGAGCCACGACCTCCGCGTGCGGTCCACCGGGCGGTTGCGTCATACCGACGCCCGCGATGGTTCCGTCGGCAGCGAGGATGACCGCGCCGACCGGTGGGTTGGGGCTGGTGAATCCGCGCGCGGAATCAGCTGCGGCCAGCGCGATCTGCATCGCGGCGTCGAGATCAGCCGTCGACGCCTGTCCACCCTTTGCCATCGAGCGGCTCAGACCGACAGCGTCAGGTGCGGCGACGCCGAGGCGGCCTGCGCGCGCAGCTTGCGCACCGCCTCACCGGGATCACTCGCTCCGTACACCGCCGAACCGGCGACGAAGCAGTCGATCCCTGCTTCAGCGGCCTGCTCGATCGTGGAAGCGTTGATGCCGCCGTCGATTTCGACAAGGAGCGTCAGCTCACCCGAGTCGACGAGCTTTCGAACTGCGCGTGCCTTGTCGAGCACCTGAGGCATGAAGGACTGACCACCGAATCCGGGTTCGACGCTCATGATCAAGAGGGTGTCGAAGTCCTTGAGGATTTCCAGGTAGTCGTCGATCGGGGTTCCAGGCTTGATGCTCAGCCCCGCCTTGGCACCAGCTGCACGAATATCGCGGGCAACCGAACGCGGATCGTCGGTGGCCTCGGCGTGAAACGTGACGTTGTACGCACCGGCCTCGGCGTACGGCGGCGCCCAGCGCTCCGGATTCTCGATCATGAGATGGCAGTCGAGCGGAATATCCGTCGCCTTCAGCAGACTCTCGACCACCGGCAGACCCAGCGTGAGATTGGGAACGAAATGCGCGTCCATCACGTCGACGTGAAGCCAGTCGGAGCCGGACACGGCAGTCGCTTCATCAGCGAGTCGAGCAAAATCTGCGGACAGAATGGACGGTGCAATCATCGGGGAAGCCACGACGCCGAGTTTAGCTGTGTCTCATTGCCGACCGTGCATGCACATCGGAGCCGGTGCAATCAGATCAGTTCTTGACGACGGTGTGGAGCTTTCGCACCTTGGCCGGTGCCTTGATCCGCCACGCGTCTTCGAGCATCTCACCCAACTGCACCTCGTCGATCAGTTCGAGGTGCACGAGGATCGAGCCGTGCCCGTGATAGTGATCGGTGGTGAAGAAAGCCGCCTCGCCACTGGCGAGTAGCGCCTCCTTCTCGTCCAGACCGCACATCACGACCAAAGCGCCCTCCGCTTCGGTGCGGAGCCGCGCAAAAGTCTTACCTGCCACCTTGAGTGCCGGGGTGTTGTACGAGGTCGACTCTTCCACGGAGGGAAGAGCCGAACCGAGTACTACAACCTGTTCCCACGTAACCATGTAGGCACCATACGACTACCGATGCCCAGAAGTCATCCGATCAGGCCAGCGGCTTGCGCAAAGCGGCCATGAACATCGCATCGGTCCCGTGTCGGTGCGGCCACAACTGAACCGACGATCCGTCGCCGACGTCTGGGACACCTGGCACCAATTCCTTGGTGTCGAGTTCCACGACGCCGTGACGTCGCACTGCATCGGCGACCACTGCCAGCGTTTCCGACAAGTGCGGCGAGCACGTGGAGTACAGCACCACTCCGCCGGGGCGAACCAGTTCGATTGCGGCAGCAAGCAATTCACGCTGCAACTTCACGAGCGGGGCCACATCGGACGGCTGCCGACGCCAACGTGCCTCTGGGCGCCGACGCAGCGCACCCAACCCGGTGCAGGGAGCGTCGACGAGGATGCGGTCGTATCCGGGTTCGAGCCCGGATTCGCGGCCGTCCGCCACGTGTACGTCCACGGGAAGCTCGCGAGTGGTCTTGCGGATCAGTTCGGCGCGATGTTCGACGGGCTCGACGGCGTCGAGTCGCCCGCCTTCGATACCGGCGAGAGCGCCGAGAAGCGCTGCCTTACCGCCCGGACCTGCGCAGAGATCGAGCCAGCGTCCGGAGTCTTCACCTTCGAGAGGAGCAATGCTGAGGGCGCGGGCCACCAGCTGACTGCCCTCGTCCTGCACGCCCGCCAAGCCTTGGCGGACCGCCTCGAGCTGTCCGGGGTCACCGCCGTCGAGATGCACGGCGTACGGCGAGTACGGCCCGATCTCGCCGCCGGTCACCAGTGCAAGCTCCTCGGCGGAGATCTCGCCGGGGCGGGCGACGAGGTGTACGGCAGGGCGGGCGTCGTCGGCGATCAGGACGTCTTCGAGTTCACCGGCAGCAGCGCCGAGCGAGTCGGCAAATACCTGCGCGATCCACAGGGGGTGAGCGTGCTCGAAGGCGAGCCGGCCGACCGGGTCCTTCGGGGCCAGCAGCTCGACCCACTCCTCCTGGGTGCGTTCGGAAACACGGCGCAGGACCGCATTGACGAATCCTGCTCGGCCCTGGCCGTTTTCGGCGCGGACCAGATCGACCGAAGTTGCGACGGCAGCGTGCGGTGCGACACGAGTGCGCAGCAATTGGTACGAGCCGAGTCGGAGAACATCGAGCAGCGTTCCGTCGATCTCTTCGATCGGCCGACCCGCTGCATGCGCGATCACCGCATCCAGCAGCCCCTGAGCACGTGCCGCGCCGTACGCCAGTTCGGTTGCCAGCGCAGCGTCGCGTGCGTCGAGTTTGCGGTCACGCAGGAGCCCTGGCAGAACCAGGTTCGCGTACGCGTCACGCTCACGGACCGCGCGCAGGACGTCACGCGCCGCCAGACGCGGTTGATCGAGCCCGGCGGTTGCCGGATCAGGCCGCTTGGCCTGCTTCGGCTTGGTGTTCTTGCCGCCGCCGCCGGTCTTGGCTCCGGGACCCTGTGTCCGCCGTGCCGGTCGTCGTGATTCGGTCACTGTGCTCGTACCTCCGCGTCGAGTCGGGCACCGCGTGCCCAGTCCCCTGCCGACATCAATTTCTTGCCCGGGGGCTGAATCTGCCCGAGTCGCACCGCGGTGGTCGCGGTACCGATGTACAGACCATCCTTGCGTACCGAGATCTCACCGACTGCCAGGGTCTCGTCCGTGACGGTGATCGGGCCGACCTTGACTCGAAGATCACCGATCATCGTCCATGCCCCGGGCGCGGGTGTGACGGCCCGGATATGCCGGTCCACTGTGGGAGCGGGCAGTTCCCACCGCACGCGGGCCGCGTCCACCGTCACCTTGGGGGCATACGAGACGCCGTCGGCAGACTGCGGAACCGCGTTGATCTCGCCGGCCTCGAGTCCGTCGAGTACCGATTCGAGCAGGGCAGCGCCGTTTTCCGCGAGACGTCCGAGCAGGTCGCCCGCCGTATCGGTGTCGCGAATCCGCTCGGTCATCACTCCGTACACGGGGCCGGTATCCATGCCGGCTTCCAAACGGAACGCGCTGGCGCCCGTCACCTCGTCGCCGGCACTGATCGCGGCCTGCACCGGCGCGGCGCCGCGCCACGCGGGAAGCAACGAGAAATGCAGATTGACCCAACCGTATTTCGGAATGTCGAGGACGTTCTGCGGCAACAGGTTTCCGTAGGCGACGACGGGTGCACAGTCCGGTTCGAGGCGGGCGAGTTCGGCCGCGAAGTCGGGATCGGACGCCTTGGCCGGCGTCAGCACCGGGATGCCGTGCTCGTCGGCAAGCAGACCGATCGGCGATCGGGTGACTTTTCGACCGCGGCCCGCCACAGCGTCCGGACGCGTGACGACGGCTACCACTTCGTGGTTGGCGGATTCGATGAGCCGACGCAGTGAAGGAACCGCGGGTTCGGGTGTTCCGGCGAACACGACGCGCATGTCAGCTCTCCCGTTTCGTTGGGCTCTTCGGACTCTGATCAGCCGATCGGCCTGTCGAACGCGGTGGACTGCAACTCACGAAAATGCTCCCGGATGTGTCGGTGGGTGGAACTGTCAGTCTAAGGACTGCGAGAGCTACGACCTACCTCGCGCCACACCGAACCACTTTCTCAGCAATTTCTTTGATCAGAACCCTGCACATTCACCGGTCCTCGGTATTGACTGTTTCTGTCGTCGCCACTCGGCGGAGGCTGATACGGGATACACCGATCACACGGAGGAACTTAGATGGCAGGCATCGACAGTAAGTTCGACAAGGCCTACGCAGGAAAGTCCGTCGAAGAATTGGCGGACGCCCCGGTCGCGGCACTCAACGGCGTAAGCGATTCGGACGCAGAACATTTGAAGGCAGCGTTCAACATCAAGACCGTCCGCGACCTCGGAACGAACAAGTTCTTCCTGTGGGCGCAGGCCACTGCCAAGCTCGCCGAGTAAACATCCCGACCCACGTGATCTCGGTGCTCACGAGTTAGCAGCTCACGAATTTGCAGCTCACGAATTTGCAGCTCACGAATTTGCGTCGATGACCACTTGCGGAATATCCGTGCCGAGCGGCACCACGCTGCACGAAGCGTGCCGCTCGGCATCGGGGTCGAGGACCGTCCGGATGACGTCGATCACGTAGGGGTCGTACGGCATGCGGAAGTGGCCGGTCAGGTTAGACGGGCACAGATCCTGGAGGACGATGTTTTCTGCACTGGCACCGCGGAGCGCGATGTTCGAGGACGGCTGGATCATCTCGTCGACAGTGGACCCGATGGTCGTGTAGCGCACTCCGGGTACGGTGTCACCGCCGGCGTTGAGGGCGTTCAACATATCCGACCCCTGCATCTGCTCACGGACAGCTCGAGAAAAGACGTCTTCGACAAAGTCTTCTCCGCCGGGGATCGCACGCACAATGGGAACCAACCCGAACATCACCCCGCCGTAGGTCGGCGAAGCCAAACCGACCCAATGATCGACGTAGGCGTCGCCGCCCATCTTGTTGACGTAGTACCGCGTCACCGTCGCGCCTTGCGAATAGCCGATGACGTCGACCTTGTCCGCGCCGGTCGCGGTCAGCACCTGATCGACGAAAGAACCGAACGCGGTGGCACTACCGACTATGTCGCCGACGCCGTAGGTCTCGTGTGCGACGTCCCCGTCTTCTTCTTTGATCGCACCGCCGTAATTGAGGGCGAAGACGCAGTAGCCGTCAGCTGCCAGTGCCGGCGACATGGCCGCCCAATCCGCGTACGCCTCGGTGTCGGTTCCGTGGGCGAGTACAACCGGTCGGGGATGCGTGGCGGAAGGCTCACAGCCGAAATCGTTCGATCCGGCAGGTGCGGATCCTGGATGAGCATGAGCGAATGCGGTGGCTACCGAACGCGACACCTGGCCTGGGCCGATGACGAGGGGAACATCCATCGCGTCGGCACTCGCAGACGGGAGCGTCGGTGCTGCAGCCGATATCGCCGGCGGTGCTCCGATCAGCAGCGCCACTGCTACCGAAAATGTCAGTCCCACAGACCGTTTGACGCCAGACATTGTTCCTGCTCCTGCTCTGATCCTACGAGGGAGCTGACCGTAACACCAGAAACTTCGAGGCGCATACCCTACCGAACAGTAGGTATCCGACGTCTCAATTGCCACCTTCATCGGCGTCATCACCGGCAAGCACTCGGTAGAGCGATTTGCGCGCCTCGACAAGCACGTCGGCTGCGGCCTTGACCTGCGCTGGTGTGCCTACAGCAGCCACTTGACCGGCCGCGCCCATCAGCTGGCCGATCAGTTCTCGAAGGTCCTGCTCCGGCTCCCCTACGCTGAGACGAACGTCATCCCACGGCGCCCCGAGATCGGCGCGATGTTCCTCGACGTACGCGACGCCTTCTTCTGTCAGCTTGGCGGTTTTGCGGCCGGCAACCTTTTCGATGATCACCAGTCCTTCGTCCTCGAGTTGGGACAGCGCGGGATAAATGGAGCCCGGACTCGGCTTCCAGACGCCGCCGCTGCGCTCGACGATCTGCTGAATCAATTCGTAGCCGTGCATCGGCTCTTCCGCGATCAACAGCAGAATCGCAGCGCGCACATCTCCTCGACGACCTCGTCCGCCACGTCCTCGCCCGCGACCGAACTGAGCGCCCGGACCGAAGCCGGGGCCGGGTCCGCCGTCTGGACCGAAACGCCCCCGCCGATGGCCTCTGCGTGGCATGTCACCGAAGCCCGGCCGCTCGTGCGGTCGACCGCGTCGTCCACCGTCTCGATCGCCGGGACCATCGCCCGACGCGCCGTCGTCCGTCGGCACCCACATCACAAATGGTGGCCGTTGCTCACGGCCGAAACCGCCGAAGAAACCGCGCCGGCCGAACATCCCCTCGTTCGGGAAACTTGCATCCATCGTCGAACCTCCATCACTATCGTTGATAGTTCGACGATATATCGTCATATCGGGTAGCGCAAGGATTCCTCCGACAACTCGAAACTTAGCCGATGCGGCGTGGGTCGATCTGAATGCGGACCGGACCCGAAGACTTCCGCGCACTGCGCGCGGCCCTCGCATGTGCCAGAGCGTCCGCAAGGCCGCGACCGTCCTTGCGTGGAACGCGGACCAGCATTCGCTCCGGCGCGACACCGCTCTCGTCCTCACCGGAATACGGAAGCCTCTCCCCCGCAGGCAGTTCCACTGGTCCGAGCAGTACAGCACTTGCCGGCAGATCAGCCGAGTCTACCAACTCCGCAATTGCTGCGGATCCACCGTCGATCGCAGCCATGTGAACGGCCGGAGGAAAGCCGACCTCGTCCCGTTCCTCGAATTGAGACTGTGCGTGCCCCACTGGATCCCATCGGACCAACGCCTGCACCGTCGGGATACCCGAGTCTGCGACAACCACAACTTCACCGCCTTCGGACAGCGGAATCACCATGGCAGCAGCCGACATCCAGCGTCTGAGCGTTTCCTCGGCGGCGCGAAGATCGGGCCGGCCGAGCAGTGCCCAACCGTCGAGCAAGAGCGCGGCGCCGTAGCCGCCGGTCATCACCGGCTCCGCACCCACTGTCGAGACCACCAACGCGGGCCCGTGTGGCAGTTCCTTGACCACATCACTGCCCCCGGACAGAACAACTTTCACACCGGGAAACGCCCGCCCGAGTTCTTCGGCGGTCCGGCCGGCACCGACCACCACCGCGCGCAACGCTTTCGCCCCGCACGCGTGACATCGGTAGGCGGCATCGGCAACCCCGCACCAGCGGCACGCCGGTGTCCCGGCGCCGTCGGGACCTGCCGCAGCGGGAAGAGCCAGTGGGCCGTTGCACCGACGGCACCGTGCCGGGGCACGGCACTTTCCGCAGGCCAGGGTCGGTACGTACCCCCGCCGAGGCACCTGCACCAGGACTCCGTTGCCCTCACCCAGAGCGCGCCGGGCGGCCGCGAATGCAATAGCGGGCAAACGAGCCGCTCTGGCTCCCGGATCGCGGGCCAAGGCTTGATCGCTGTCGGCGAGCGCGGTGATCTTGGGTGCGTGGGCACGAACGACGTCCCGCGTAGCGACCAGATCGTGCGCCCATCCCGAGTCGACGAGTACCTGCGCTTCTGCCGTACGGGAGAACCCACCGATCACGACGGCGCACCCGGCGACGTAGCCACGCAGGACGGCAACTTCGCGGGCATGTGGATACGGCGACCGCGGCTCGGACAAGTTGTCGTCGCCGTCGTCCCAGACGACGACAAGACCGGTCTCGGCCGTCGGCGCAAAAACAGCACTCCGCGTGCCGACGACGATCCGGGCGGTCCCGCGCAGTGCAGCGAGCCACCTTCGGTATCGCATGGCCGGCCCCAGGCCCGCGGACAGACCTACCACCGCATCCGCTCCGGAGAGTTCGGTACAAGCGGCGACGACGCGGTCCAGGTCGCGTTGATCGGGCACAACCAGGATCGCGGATTTACCACTTGCCGCTACGGCCCCGGCCAGTTCGGCCAGGCGCAGTGGCCAGTTTTCACCAGGCAACGCCTGCCAGACCGCACGTGGGCTTTTCGACTCGCGAATGGCGGACAGGAAGGCGTCACCGAATCTGTAGAGATGCCAACCATTTTCGATCGGTTCAGGAGCGGACGGCGGCTCGGCGGGCCCCCACGGTTCCGCCTCGACCTTCGCGTGCCGCGGCGGTACCGCCAAACGGAGAACATCGGCACGGGTTCCGGCATAACGCTCCGCCACACGATCGACGACTTGCGCGATTTCGGCCGTCAAGACCCGCTCGGACGAGATGACGCGTTCGAGCCAGCCGAACTTCCCCTGATGGTCACTGGTCGCCTCGCGCGAGACGATGAAACCGTCCACCAGACGACCAGCGAAGCGGATGCGCACCCGGACTCCGGGCTGCGCATCCGCTTCGAGTTCACGAGGAACGAGGTAGTCGAATTCACGGTCGAGGTGAGCGAGCGGGAGCATCGGCAGCACCCGGGCGACCGGATCGACTTCTGCCGCTACTCTTTCCGCGCCCACCCGCGCCCCGTCTGTACGTCAGTGATCAGAGACCAGCTGCGCTACGCAGCTTGTCGGCGCGATCGGTGCTCTCCCACGGGAGGTCGATATCGGTGCGACCGAAGTGACCGTATGCCGCCGTCTGCGCGTAGATCGGGCGCAGCAGGTCGAGGTCGCGGATGATCGCTCCCGGACGCAGGTCGAAGATCTCGGTGATCGCCTTCTGGATCCGTGCCGGATCGGTCTTCTCGGTGCCGAAGGTTTCGACGAAGAGTCCGACCGGAGCTGCCTTGCCGATGGCGTAGGCGACCTGAACCTCGATGCGGTCGGCCAGACCTGCGGCAACAGCGTTCTTGGCCACCCAGCGCATGGCGTAGGCAGCGCTGCGGTCGACCTTTGACGGGTCCTTGCCGGAGAACGCGCCGCCACCGTGGCGAGCCATTCCGCCGTAGGTGTCGACGATGATCTTGCGCCCGGTCAAACCGGCGTCACCCATCGGGCCACCGAGGACGAACTTGCCCGTCGGGTTCACCAGCAGACGAACATCGGAGGTGTCGAGATCGGTGAGGTTGACGTCGGTCAGCACCGAGTGAAGCACCTTCTCACGAAGATCGGGCGTCAACAGGTTGTCGAGGTCGATGTCAGCGGCATGCTGGGTGGAGATGACCACGGTGTCGAGACGGACAGCCTTGTCACCGTCGTACTCGATGGTGACCTGGGTCTTGCCGTCCGGGCGCAGGTACGGCAGCACGCCGGACTTACGGACCTCGGTCAACCGGCGAGAGAGACGATGAGCCAGCGCGATGGGCAGCGGCATCAGTTCCGGCGTGTCGGTGGTGGCGTAGCCGAACATCAGGCCCTGGTCGCCCGCACCCTGACGGTCGATCTCGTCGTCGCTGATTCCGTCGACGCGAGCCTCGTGCGAGTGATCGACACCCTGCGCGATCTCGGGCGACTGGGCGCCGATCGCGACGTTGACGCCGCACGAATTTCCGTCGAAGCCCTTTGCGGAGCTGTCGTAGCCGATTTCGAGGACTGTGTCGCGCACGATCTTCGGAATGTCCGCGTACGCAGTGGTCGTGACCTCACCGGCTACGTGAACCTGGCCGGTGGTGACCAGTGTCTCGACGGCCACGCGGGCGCGCGGGTCCTGGGTGAGCAGCGCGTCGAGGATCGAGTCGCTGATCGCGTCACAGATCTTGTCCGGGTGCCCCTCGGTGACGGACTCGCTGGTGAATAGCCGACTGCCGGACTTGCTCACAGATCTCCCTCTCGACGACTGAGTTCTTGACTACAGCTTATTGAAGTATCCGAATCACCGTTCGGTGACCGTTTTGTCATGCTTTGTTAGCTGGGGGCTGAGCCGACGATAACGGTTGGACCGCCTGCGCAACACCCTTGTACTCACCCGATTATCGTGGGGTAACTCTCACCACCGGGCGCGTGTCGCTACTCGGGAAAGAGCTTGACCAGGGCGTCGAGTACTCGACTGGCCATCAAAGCCTTGGATCCGTGTTCGAGAGCGGACTCCGAGCCGTCGGAACCGAGCAACCAACCGTCGTTGTGATCGACCTCGAACGCCTTGCCCTCGCCGACCGCATTGACCACGAGGAGATCGCAACCTTTGCGGGCAAGCTTGGAGCGGGCATAGGTGAGAACGTCACCATGGGCGTCACCGGTCTCAGCGGCGAATCCGACGATCACCGTTCGAGCATCCAAGTCGCCGTCACGACGCGCTTCGACGAGACCGGCGAGGATGTCGGCATTTCTGGTGAGGCTGATCGAGTCGGGTTCGTTTGCGCCCTTCTTGATCTTGCTGCCTTCGACGGTGGTGGGGCGGAAGTCCGCGACAGCCGCAGCCATGACGACTCCGTCGTGTCCCGGTGCGTGCTTTTCCACTGCCAACCGGAGATCTTCGGCCGTCTTGATGTGCACGACGTCGACAGCGGCGGGGTCGGCGAGATCAGCCGTGTACCCGGCGATCAGTGTCACGTGCGCGCCGCGTTGCGCGGCAAGACGGGCGAGCGCGTAGCCCTGCTTGCCCGAGCTGCGATTACCGAGAAAGCGCACGGGATCGAGCGGCTCGCGAGTACCGCCGGCGGTGACCAGAATGCGGCGACCCTCCAGGTCGCGCGGCAACGCGTCCGAGCGCTCGAGGAGCAACGATGCCAACCCGACGATCTCGTCGGGTTCGGGAAGTCGACCGGCTCCGGTGTCTTTCCCGGTCAAACGCCCGGAGGCAGGTTCGATCACGTGGACGCCGCGCGAACGCAGTGTCGCCACGTTCGAGACCGTTGCGGGGTGCTCCCACATCTCGGTGTGCATTGCTGGGGCGAAGACGACCGGACAGCGCGCGGTCAACAAAGTGGCCGTCAACAGGTCGTCTGCGCGACCCATGACCGCTCGCGCCATCAGATCAGCGGTTGCCGGCGCGATGACGACCAGATCGGCTTCCTGTCCGAGACGGACATGCGGAACCTGCGGGACGTCGTTGAAGACGCCGGTGTGAACCGGGTTGCCGGAGAGTGCTTCGAACGTCGCGCGCCCGACGAACTCCAGAGCGGATTCAGTCGGAATCACGCGGACGTGATGACCGCTCTCGGTGAAGCTGCGGATGATCGAGCACGCCTTGTACGCGGCGATACCCCCACCGACACCGACGACAATGCGCTTACGTATCGATGTGGGCGCGTCGGACACTCCCCCGACACCCGAACGAGGTTCGGGTGCGGCAGATGTGGTGCTCACTCGCCTTCGGTGTGCTCGAGGAGATCAGCGTGGATTTCACGCAACGCGATGGACAGCGGCTTTTCCTGCAGACCGGGCTCGACCAGAGGTCCGACGTATTCGAGGATGCCGTCACCGAGCTGGTTGTAGTAGTCGTTGATCTGGCGCGCGCGCTTGGCCGAGTAGATGACCAGGGCGTACTTGGAAGAGGTGCGTTCGAGCAACTCGTCGATCGGCGGGTTGGTGATGCCGAGCGGGGTGTCGTAGGCAGGCAGAGCGCCCTGACCTGCTGCGGACGCGGCTGAAGTGCTGCTCACTCTTGTGTCTCCTGAATTAGATCTTCATTGAAAAACTAGTTTTATCGATCCGGATATCTGAGAAACGGGGTGGAAATCGGTTCCCGAAGGGTGCGGAATCAGTTCCCAACCAACAAGGATACCAACTCATCGCAAGCACGGCTTACATCCTCGTTCACGATGACCGTGTCGAACTCGTCCTGTGCGGCCAATTCCACTCGGGCCGTCTCGAGTCGGCGCGCCACGACGTCTTCCGTTTCGGTTCCACGTCCGGTCAGCCGTTGCACCAGAACGTCCCAGCTCGGTGGAGCCATGAACACCAACAGAGCCTCGGGCATCGCCTTGCGGACAGCTCGTGCTCCGGCGAGATCGACCTCGACGAGAACGGGCTTTCCAGCTTCGAGCGCTTCTTCGACCGGAGCTGCGGGGGTGCCGGAGCGCTGCAGGCCGCCGTGGATTTCCGCCCATTCGAGAAGTTCACCGGAGTCGATCATCCGTTGAAATTCTTCACGGGAGGTGAATCGGTAGTCCTTGCCGTCCACTTCACCTGGACGGGGATCGCGAGTGGTCGCCGAAACACTGAAAACGAGTTCAGGCAACCGAGTTCTCAGCTCGCGAACGACGCTGGACTTACCGACAGCCGAAGGGCCGGCCAGTACAACCAGCCGACCCCTCCGCACTGCGGTCTTACTCTCTGACACTGTTGCGTCAGCAATCATCAGACACTGCCGCGTCAGCAATCATCACTTGTCGGCTCAGGCCTCGAAGTCAAACTTGGTGAGCAGAGCCTTGCGCTGCCGATCACCGAGGCCACGAAGGCGACGGGTCGGTGCAATCTCCAGCTCGGTCATGATCTCCTGAGCCTTGACCTTGCCCACCTTGGGCAGCGCCTCGAGCAGTGCCGAAACCTTCATCTTGCCCAAGATTTCGTTGTCTTCGGCGTCCTTGAGGACCTGCTTGAGGTCGGTGCCGCCACGCTTCAGGCGCTCCTTGAGCTCAGCCCTGGCCTTGCGGGCAGCAGCTGCCTTCTCCAAAGCAGCAGCGCGCTGCTCATCAGTCAACTGGGGAAGGGCCACGGTTCCTCCGTCTCGTCGTGTGCAAATTTTGTCTATTCCGCTGATAACCAGCAGCGATAGCGACCGTACTCACGCCTGGCGCGAATTGCTAACCCACCCCCCGCGGTCCGATGCAGATCGCGGTGGGTTATGCGCGTCGAATCGATGTCACGGATCGTCACCGTTTTCGGCTGGATCGAGACGAATTCGACGCCACACGAACGTGCGTACAGTACCGAAATAGACTGTAACACAATGTATTTCGACCCATAGCGTGCGACACCCCCGTGCGAGTGTGCGAAATCGTTACCTGCGGGAATGAACGTGGTCGCCGACACATCCAAAATTTTCGAGCATTTTCGGCGCCTATGCGCGTGTCGCGGCCCGTTTTCAGGTCTGCAGCGACGATTTCGGATCGCCGGCGTCGACCGTCTCGGGTTCGATGCGACTCACGCCGGGGGCGGCCAGAGCGAGCACTACCGCGAGGCTCGCCCAGAGCAATGAATTCTCCAGCACGAAGCCGACTACCGGGATATCCATGTCCGCGCCGACTCGAGGAAGCCGAAACAGCACTACGACAGCGGTGAGACCGATCGCGATCCAGGACCACACAGGGACCGATCGAGTGCCCTCTCCCACGCCCGACTTGATCGGAACGAGGAGTACACCCACCGCCGGCACCAACCACACGAAGTGGTGCGTCCAGGCAATGGGAGTCACGATTGCCGCCAGCAGAGCCACCACCGTGAAACCGGCGAGATCGCCCCGCAGGCGCTGAGCGCGCCGCGTCGCGACAATTCCGAGGACACCCAACACCGCACAGGCGACGAGCCACGCCGGACCCACCAGGCCCTCGGGAAGTAGCCGCAAAGCCATTCCACGCACGGACTGGTTACCGAACACGGACGGGTCACCGACGGCGACGCGCCCCGAGAGTGAGGCGATGTCGCCGAAGTAGTCGATCGTCTGGCGCGGGAGAACCGCAAAGCCCAGAGCCGTGGCGCCGAGGAAGCCGGCGAGGCCGCCCGCAACTGCTTTCCAGCGCCCGGTGATCACGTAGTAACCGATGTAGACGAGTGGCACCAGTTTGACCGCGCCGGCGATCCCCACCAGCACGCCCTCGGGAATCCACCGTGGTCGAGCCAGCACGTCGATCAAGCACAGGAGAGTCAGAAACAACCCGACCTGGCCGTACCCGAGGTGATCGGAGATCGGCGATGCCGCCGTCCACAGGACCAGGAAACCCACGTAGACGACGACTGGCCGCTTACGTGTGAACGGGACTTCGCGATAGCTGAGCACGATGATCGCGGCCAGCATCAGGAGGCTGACGAAACTCCATCCCCACTGGACCGCACCCCAGGAACCCAGGGCGACTGGAACGGCGACGAGCGCAGCGAAGGGCGGATACGTGAACGGCAGTCTCGCGTTGAACGACTCGTCGTACAGGTTCGAGCCGTCGAGGACGGCCTGACCCGCCGTCCGGTACACGGCGAGATCGTCGCCGTGTACGCCGGTGACGGATTGGAACCCGGTGGCCAGCAGCGCGCACGCCGCGACGAGAAGTCCGATCTGCCACCAACGATTCACCGACGGACGGTACCACCGGGTTCCACCGCTCGAACGAGCCTCGAGGTCACTCACGGATCAGTTCGCCAATGCGGCTTCGATCTCGTCTCGGTCACGCATTGCTGCCTCCCGAAGTGCCGATACCGAAGGACCATGCTTGAGCACCCCACGGGAAGTGTTCGGCAGCAGGAGCTCGGTCGATCCCGCGAAGATGTCTGCGAGATCCGCTGCCGTCGCACCCTGCGCGCCGAGTCCCGGAGCGAGAATCGGGCCGTTGAACTGCGACAGGTCCAGACCGTGGTCCCGAGTTGCACCGACCACCAGTCCGACGGTGTCACGGCCGTCGCCGTTCGCATCGACCGCAGCGTCGACGATCGACTGAGCCACGCTCACACCGTCAGTCGACGACTGTTGAAGTACGCCGCCTTCCGGATTGGAGGTTCGTGCCAGGACGAAGATCCCGCGGGCGTTCTGCCTTGCCAGTTCGAGTGTCGGAGTCAGCGCCCCGAATCCCAGGTACGGCGAAACGGTGACCGAGTCGGAGGCCAACGGCGAATCACCCAACCAGGCTTGCGCGTACGCGTCCATCGTCGAACCGATGTCACCGCGCTTGGCATCCGCGACGACCAGAGTTCCCGCATCACGAAGAACCGAGATGGTCCGCTCCAACACGGCGAAGCCGGCGCTGCCGTAAGCCTCGAAGAACGCGACCTGAGGTTTGACCAGTCCGACCTCACCGGTGAAGGCCTCGACGCAGATCTCGGCGAAAGTCTCGAGACCTTCGGCGGTACGTGGCAGTCCCCACGCGTCGAGAAGCGCGGGATGCGGGTCGATACCGACGCACAGCCGCCCCCGGTCCGCGATCGCGGACCGGAGACGATGCCCCCAACTGTGACTCACGACTGCTGTGCCGGCTGACGAAGACCTGCGTGCAATTCCTGCAGGGAGTGAACTCCGATGTCGCCGCGAATGGCTGCTTCGATGCCCTGCACGGCAGCCGAGGCGCCCTGCACCGTCGTGATGCACGGGATGTTCGACGCAACCGCTGCGCTTCGGATCTCGTAGCCGTCGACACGCGGGCCGTTGTTGCCGTACGGCGTGTTGATGACCATGGCGACCTCGCCGCTGCGGATCTGGTCAACGATGGTCTCGGCACCGGCCGGAACATCTTCACCCGACTGCTTGTACACCTGCTTGCACTCGATACCGTTGCGCCGCAAAACATCTGCGGTTCCTTCGGTGGCAAGAATGGTGAATCCGAGGTCTGCCAGGCGCTTGACCGGGAAGATCAGCGAACGCTTGTCCTTGTTGGCGACCGAGACGAACACCGCGCCCGTGGTGGGCAACGAACCGTAGGCGGCAGTCTGCGACTTGGCAAAAGCCGTACCGAAGTCGAAGTCGATTCCCATGACTTCACCGGTGGACTTCATTTCCGGGCTGAGCAAGGTATCCACGCCGGTACCGTCGGCGCGGCGGAAGCGGTTGAACGGCAACACAGCTTCCTTGACCGCGATCGGTGCACCCGCCGGGGTGTTTCCGCCGTCGCCCTTCGCCGGCAGAATGCCGCTCGCACGCAGTTCCGCGATGGATTCGCCGAGCATGACGCGGGCGCATGCCTTGGCCAGCTGGACGGCCGTCGCCTTGGACACGAACGGAACCGTGCGGCTGGCGCGGGGATTTGCTTCCAGCACGTAGAGGATGTCGTCCTTGAGGGCGTACTGGACGTTGAGCAGGCCCTTGACGCCGATGCCCTTCGCGAGAGCCTCGGTGGAGCGGCGGACGTTCTCGAGATCCGCCCGGCCCAGAGTGATGGGCGGGAGCGCACACGCCGAGTCACCGGAGTGAATGCCGGCTTCCTCGATGTGCTCCATGACGCCGCCGAGGTACACCTCGGTGCCGTCGCACAGAGCGTCGACGTCGATCTCGACCGCGTCTTCGAGGAAGCGGTCGACCAGGACCGGACGATCGTCGGAGATCTCCGTGGCGCGCGAGATGTAGTCGGCGAGGGAAGCCTCGTCGTAGACGATCTCCATGCCGCGGCCACCGAGCACGTACGACGGACGCACCAGCACCGGGTAGCCGATGCCTGCCGCGATCTCGCGGGCGCCGTCGAACGTGGTGGCGGTACCGAACTTCGGTGCAGGCAGACCGGCTTCGGTGAGCACGCGACCGAATTCGCCGCGGTCCTCCGCCAGGTCGATGGCTGCGGGGCTGGTTCCCACGATGGGGACGCCGGCAGCTTCGAGACGCTTCGCCAGTCCGAGCGGGGTCTGGCCGCCGAGCTGGACGATGACGCCGGCAACGGTGCCCGACTGCGCCTCCGCGCGGTAGACCTCGAAGACGTCCTCGAACGTCAGCGGCTCGAAGTACAGGCGATCAGCGGTGTCGTAGTCCGTGGAGACGGTCTCGGGGTTGCAGTTGACCATGACGGTCTCGTACCCGGCCTCGGACAGCGTCTGCGCCGCGTGGACACACGAGTAGTCGAACTCGATGCCCTGACCGATGCGGTTGGGGCCGGATCCGAGGATCAGAACCTTGGGTCGCTCGGTCTGCGGAGCAACTTCGGACTCGGCCTCGGGATCGAGCTCGTAGGTCGAGTAGTGGTACGGCGTCTTGGCCTCGAACTCTGCGGCGCAGGTGTCGACGGTCTTGTAGACAGGGCGCACGCCCAGCTGATCACGCAGAGCGCGAACGGCGTCCTCACCTGCGTGCGTGTCACCACCGAGTTCGGGGCGCAGAGCCGCGATCTGGCGGTCCGAGATGCCGTGGTACTTGGCCTGACGCAGGGAAGCCTCGTCGAAAGACTCTGCAGCGCGCAGCTTTTCACCGAGCTCGTGAATCTGCTGGAACTGGTCGAGGAACCACGGATCGATCTTGGTGGCGTCGAAGAGCTGCTCGACAGTTGCGCCGAGCGCGAATGCCTTCTCGATGCCGTACATGCGGCCGTCCTGCGGAACGCTCAGATCGGCGAGCAGTGCATCCAGGCTCTCCGTCTCGATGTCGGCGCCGGTCCAGTAACCCGCACGCTTGGTCTCGAGCGAACGCATGACCTTGCCGAAAGCCTCGGTGAAGTTGCGGCCGATGCTCATGGCCTCGCCCACCGACTTCATCGTGGTGGTCAGAGTTCCGTCGGCACCGGGGAACTTCTCGAAAGCGAACCGCGGAGCCTTGACGACGACGTAGTCGAGCGTCGGCTCGAAGCAAGCCGGGGTTTCCTTGGTGATGTCGTTGACGATCTCGTCGAGCGTGTAGCCGATGGCAAGCTTGGCCGCCATCTTCGCGATCGGGTAACCGGTCGCCTTCGACGCCAGAGCCGACGAGCGGGAGACACGCGGGTTCATCTCGATGACGACCAGGCGGCCGTCCTTCGGGTCCATCGCGAACTGGATGTTGCAGCCGCCGGTGTCGACGCCCACCTCACGCAGAATGTCGATGGAAAGGTCGCGCATCGCCTGGTACTCGCGGTCGGTCAGCGTCATCGCCGGGGCGACGGTGACCGAGTCTCCGGTGTGGACACCGACCGGGTCGACGTTCTCGATGGAGCAGACGATCACGACGTTGTCGCGACTGTCGCGCATGAGCTCGAGTTCGTATTCCTTCCAGCCGAGGATGGATTCCTCGATCAGGACGTTCGCCGTCGGCGACGCGGCCAGACCGCCACCGGCGATGCGGTTGAGATCGTCGACGTCGTACGCCATGCCGGAACCGAGGCCGCCCATGGTGAAGGACGGACGCACGACAACCGGGTAGCCGAGTTCGGCGACCGTGGCGTGTACTTCGTCCATCGTGTAGCAAACTGCGGACTTCGCGGATTCGCCACCGACCTTGGCGACGATGTCCTTGAACTTCTGGCGATCCTCGCCGCGCTGGATGGCATCGAAGTCGGCGCCGATCAGTTCGACGTCGTACTTCTCGAGGATGCCCTGCTCGTGCAGCGCCACTGCGGCGTTGAGCGCAGTCTGACCGCCGAGCGTCGCGAGGACGGCGTCGATCTTGTTGCCCTGCAAGGCTTCCTTGGCGATGACCTTCTCGAGGAACTCGGCCGTGATCGGCTCGACGTACGTGGCGTCGGCGAACTCGGGGTCCGTCATGATGGTGGCCGGGTTGGAGTTGACCAGGCTGACGCGCAGGCCCTCCTCCTGGAGGACGCGGCAGGCCTGGGTGCCCGAGTAGTCGAACTCGCAGGCCTGACCGATGACGATCGGACCGGAGCCGATTACCAGGATGTGCTTGAGATCTGTACGGCGTGGCATTAGTTCTTGACTCCGGTTTCTTTCCGTGCGGAGAGCAGGCTGGTGAAGCGGTCGAAGAGGTACGCGGCGTCGTGCGGGCCGGCTGCCGCCTCGGGGTGGTACTGCACCGAGAAGGCCGAATCGTCCAGCAGGCGAACACCTTCGACGGCTCCGTCGTTGGCGCAGGTGTGGCTGACCACCGCGCGGCCGAACGGGGTGTCGAATTCCTGACCGGCTTCGCCTTCGAGCGCGAAGCCGTGGTTCTGAGCGGTGATCGCGATGCGACCGGTCTGATGCTCGATCACCGGGATGTTGATGCCGCGGTGGCCGAACTTCATCTTGTAGGTGCTCAGGCCCAGGGCGCGGCCCAGGATCTGGTTGCCGAAGCAGATACCGAACAGCGGCAAGCCCTGTCCGATGACCTCTTTCGTGAGGTGGACTGCGCCGTCGGCGGTGGCCGGGTCACCGGGACCGTTGGAGAGGAACACTCCGTCGGCCTTCAGGTCGAGGATCTGTTCGAGACTCGCGTTGGACGGCAACACGTGGACGCGGATACCGCGCTCGGCGAACATGCGCGGGGTGTTGGTCTTGATACCGAGGTCGATGGCGGCAACCGTGTACAGCGCCTCCCCGCCCTTCGGCTCGACGACGTAGCCGCTGGTGGTGCTGACCTCACCGGCAAGATCGGCGCCGAGCATGGTCGGCTGATCCTGAACCCGTCGGACCAGTTCGTCATCGGCGGCGATGGCTTCACCGGAAAAAATTCCGGCCTTCATCGAACCGCGAGTACGCAGGTGGCGAACCAGGGCACGAGTGTCGATCCCGGCGATTCCGACGATGCCCTGCTCTTCGAGCTTGGCCTGCAGCGAACCGGTTGCACGCCAGCTCGAGGTGACGCGCGAGGGGTCACGAACGACGTACCCGGCAACCCAGATCTTGGCGCCGGCACGCTCGCCGGTCGGTCCGACCGACTCGTCGTCTTCGTCGTTCCAGCCGGTGTTGCCGATCTGCGGTGCGGTGGAGACGACGATCTGGCGGTGGTAGCTGGGATCGGTGAGCGTTTCCTGGTAGCCGGTCATTCCGGTGCTGAACACCGCTTCGCCCAGGGTCTGTCCAACCGCACCGAAGGTGGTTCCGCGGAACACCCGTCCGTCTTCGAGGACCAGTACTGCGGGGCTGTTGTCAAAGCCGCTCATGCGTTCTTTCCGTTCTGCTCGATGTCGCCAGAGCTTGCGTCTTCGTTGTCATTCGTCTTGTTCGAAGCGGTCTTGTTCGAAGCAGTCACCGGCTTGACCCAGTCCGGATAAACCGTCTTGTCGTCACCGCGCACGCCCGTGTCGATCTCGGTTCCGCTCGGCAATTCCCAGCGAATCACCAGGACGCCGTCCTTGCTCATGACCTTGCCGGCAAGACCGTTCTCCGTGCGGATCGCGCGGATCGACTTCTCCGGAATCCAGATGGCCGACGCGCCGTCACGCTCGACCAGAATTCCGCCGCTGTAGCGGCTGATCTCGCAGGTGGCGCGGAAACCGAGGTCGCCGACGGCGATTCGGTCCTGCCAACTGGGTGCGATGGTGCTGCCGACGTACAGGCCGGTGGTCGGCAGGACGAGCAGTTCACCCAGGGTTGCCGGTACCGTCGGCAGTTCGCCGATCTTGTCTTTCTGGCGTCGAGCGCGTCCACGCCAGCCGACGTACATCAGGCCGATCATCGCGACCCAGAAGATCGCCAGACCGATGATCCACAGTGCTCTGTCCATGACGCGCTACTCCTCGCTACTCCGCAGCCGCACATTCCCGTCGTGTGCGGTGATGCGGCCACGTAACAGTGTGGTCGTGACCCGAGCGGGCAATGTCATCGACTCGTACGGAGTGTTATGCGCGACACTCGCCAGGTCGGGACCGTGGACCGTCCACTCGGCCGACGGATCGACCAATGTCAGGTTCGCGGGCTCCCCCACCTCGATGGGACGGCCCTGATCGTCGAGGCCGACGATTGCCGCGGGGCGCTCGCTCATGACCCGGGCAACACCGCGCCAGTCCAACAAGCCGGGCTGGACCATCGTCTGCACGATGATCGAGAGTGCGGTCTCGAGGCCGAGCATTCCAGGGCGAGCGGCTGCGAACTCGCAGCACTTGTCCTGCTCGGCGTGCGGAGCATGGTCGGTCGCGACGCAGTCGATGATTCCCTCGGCCAGACCCTTGCGCAGCGCGGCAACATCACTGGCCTCACGCAAGGGCGGGTTGACCTTGTTGATCGCGTCGTACGTCTCGAGCCGTGAATCGTCGAGGAGCAGGTGATGCGGGGTGACCTCGGCGGTGATCGAAATCCCTTGGCTGCGAGCCCACTTCACGAGTTCGACGGTTCCGGCCGTGGAGGCGTGGCAAATGTGAACGCGGGCGCCGGCGTCACGCGCGAGCAGTGCGTCGCGGGCCACGATCGATTCTTCGGCTGCTCGCGGCCATCCGGCCAGGCCGAGACGCGCGGCCGTGGGGCCCTCGTGGGCGACCGCACCGACGGTCAAACGCGGCTCTTCCGCGTGCTGGGCGATCAGGACGCCCAGTGAGCTGGAGTATTCGAGCGCGCGACGCATGATCAGCGGGTCGTAGACGCAGTGGCCGTCGTCGGAGAACATCTTGACCTTGCCGACGCCTGCGGCCATGGTCGCCATCTCGGCGAGTTGCTTGCCTTCCAGGCCCGCTGTGACTGCGCCGACGGGGTGGACGTCGACGAGGCCGACTTCCTGCCCGCGTCGCCAGACGTGATCGGTGATGACCACCGAATCGGCGACGGGACTCGTGTTGGCCATCGCGAAGACCGCGGTGTATCCACCCAGAGCCGCTGCCGAGCTTCCAGTTTCGATGGTCTCGGTGTCTTCGCGGCCGGGCTCACGCAGATGTGTGTGCAGGTCCACGAAGCCGGGAAGCAGGATCTGCCCGCCGGCATCGATCACCTCGGATGCCGTGGCCGGATCGAGGTCCACGCCGATCTCGAGGATCGTGCCGTCGCCGACGAGTACGTCGGTGGGCTCACCTTCTCCGTAGATCAGGACTCCGCGGAGCAGGACACTCACGGGTGATTCTCCGTTCTCGTTTCTGGTCACAGCGCACCGTCCTCCGACCCGACCAGCAGTCGGAACAAGACAGCCATGCGCATGTGTACGCCGTTGGTAACCTGTTGCAGTACAGCAGTTTTGGAGGAATCGGCAACGGCGGATGCAATCTCCATGCCGCGCAGCATCGGGCCGGGGTGCAGGACCACCGCGTGATCGGCCAGCATCGCCAGCCGCTTCTCGGACAGGCCGTAGTTGATCGAGTACTCGCGCTGCGACGGGAAGAAGCCACCGTTCATGCGTTCGGCCTGAACCCGCAGCATCAGCACCGCGTCGAGTCCGGGCAGTTCCGCGTCGAGCGAATGCGAAACCGTGACCGGCCACGTGTGCGCACCGACCGGCAGCAGTGTCGGCGGCGCAACAAGAACAACCTCGGCACCGAGCATCGAGAGCAGCAGTGCGTTGGAGCGGGCGACACGGCTGTGCAGGATGTCGCCGACGATGGCGATCCGCTTGCCCTCGATGTCGCCGAGACGCTGGCGAAGGGTCAAAGCGTCGAGAAGCGCCTGAGTGGGGTGCTCGTGCGTGCCGTCACCTGCGTTGATGACTGCCGGGCCACCGTCGTCGGCCGCTCCGGTCCACTTTGCGATCTGGTGGGCGGCGCCCGAAGCCGGGTGGCGCACGATGAGTGCGTCGGCACCGGCCGCGCGCAGGGTCATCGCGGTATCGCGCAGGGATTCACCTTTGGACACCGAGGAACTGGATGCGCTGACATTGATGACGTCGGCACTCATCCATTTGCCTGCCACCTCGAAAGACACCCGGGTGCGCGTCGAGTTCTCGAAGAACACCGTCATGACCGTGCGTCCGCGCAGCGTCGGGAGCTTGCGTACCTCTCGTCCCAGAAGTGCCTGCTCGAACCGTTCTGCCTCGTCGAGAAGTTCTACCGCGGACTCACGATCGAGGTCCGCGATGGAAAGTAGGTGCTTCACGCGCTCTTACCCCCGGAGATGACTACCGCTTCCCTGCCGTCGTGCTCCTGGAGGAGAACCTTGACGTCCTCGGACCTCGCGGTCGGGACGTTCTTGCCGACGTAGTCGGCGCGCAGCGGGAGTTCGCGGTGACCACGATCCACGAGCACTGCGAGTTGGACCGCGCGGGGGCGGCCCAGATCGCGCAACGCGTCGAGTGCCGAGCGCACGGTGCGACCGGAGAAGAGGACGTCGTCCACGAGAACGACCAGCGCATTGTCGACGCCACCCTCGGGGACGGACGTGCGCTCGAGCGGGCGGTGCGGCTTGTTCCGGAGATCGTCGCGGTAGAGGGTGATGTCGAGAGATCCGATGGGAAGTCGCACACCGGAGAATTCTTCGATCTTGGCGCGCAGTCGCGTGGCGAGGGTGGTTCCACGCGTCGGGATACCGATCAGGACCACACGAGGGGCAGTTCCCTCGGGTCCGTCGAGTGCGGTCTTCTCGATGATCTCGTGAGCGATCCGCGCGATGGTCCGGCCCACATCCTGGGCGGACAACAATTCGCGGGTTTCGCTACCTGCCTCGGCACCGACCGGCGCCTTCGAGTTACCTGGACCTGCAAGATCGGATGGGCGAGACCCTTCGGGCACGCTCATGCAGCGACCTCCTTCTCCGCCTCACTGGACGGATCGTTAAAGGATGTCTGACGGTCCCCACCCTATCAGCCGACAGACCTGATCCCGCCGTGCGAGCAGCGACTCCGACCGGTTGTGTGCAGACACACAACCGGTCGGTGACACTCGCACGGCGGTGGTGGAACAAAACTTGCTACTCGGTACCCGAATCCGATTCCTGCGCGCGCTGGGAGGTCGCGGCCGCAGCCGATCGAACCTGCGGCGCAACGAGAACGACCTGGCCGAGGATTCCGTTGACGAATCCCGGAGAGTCGTCCGTCGAGAGCTGCTTCGCGAGTTCGACGGCCTCGTCCACGGCGACAACCGGGGGAACGTCCGTCGCGTGGAAGAGCTCCCACACGGCGATACGCAGAATCGCACGGTCGACGGCGGGCAGACGCTCGAGCGTCCAGTCCTGCAGATGCGAGGAGATGACCTGATCGATCCGGTCCAGATTCTCCGCAACGCCGGACACCAACGTGACGGTGTAGGCCGCGACGGGTGCTACCGCGTCGTCCTTGACGGACAGATCGGAACGCTCCGACGCCAGTGCGACCGGATCGAGGTCACGTGCCTCGGCTTCGAAGAGGAAGTCGACGGCACGCTTGCGCGCCTTGTGGCGTGCACCGAGTTTCTTATGTGTGCCGGACACTCAGGAATTCACACGCCCGAGGTAGTTGCCGTCACGGGAATCGACCTTGAGCTTGTCACCGGTGTTGATGAAGAGCGGGACGTTGATCTCGGCACCGGTCTCGAGGGTGGCAGGCTTGGTGCCGCCGGTGGAGCGGTCGCCCTGCAGGCCCGGATCGGTGTGCTTGACGACGAGCTCGACGGTGACCGGAAGCTCGACGAAGAGGGGAACGTCTTCGTGGGTCGCGACCTGGACTGCCATGTTCTCGAGCAGGAAACGCGACTGGTCGCCGACGGTGGACTCGCTGATCGACACCTGGTCGTAGGTGTCGCCGTCCATGAAGATGTAGTCGCTGCCGTCGTGGTACAGGTACGTCATGTCACGACGGTCGACCGTGGCGGTCTCGACCTTCACACCGGCGTTGAACGTCTTGTCCACTACCTTGCCCGAGAGCACGTTCTTGAGCTTGGTGCGCACGAAGGCAGGGCCCTTGCCGGGCTTGACGTGCTGGAACTCGATGATCGTCCACAGCTGGCCTTCGATCTGCAGAACCAGACCATTCTTGAAATCACTGGTGGAAGCCACTTGCTTCGCGTCTCCTAGGGGTCGGGAAACCGTCTCAGACGACGGTAAGGTCTTTTGCGGTCAGTGTGAGCAGCTCTGGCCCCTGCTCACGAACAACGAGCGTGTCCTCGATCCGTACACCTCCGCGCCCGGAGAAGTACACGCCCGGCTCGACGGTCACCGCCGCGCCGGAAAGAAGTGTACCGGTGCCGAGCTTGCCGATCCCCGGTGCTTCGTGGATTTCGAGCCCCACACCGTGGCCGAGGCCGTGCAGGAACAACTCGCCGTAGCCTGCATCGTCGATCACCGCACGGGCGACGGCGTCGACTGCCGCACATTCGACACCCGGCGCGAGCGCGTCGCAACCGGCAGCTTGCGAACGCGCGACGAGCTCGTAAATCTCCCGTTGCCAATCGGAAACGGACTCGAGCACGTAGGTCCGTGTCATGTCCGAGTGGTACCCACCGACCTGGGCTCCGAAGTCGAGTTTCACGAAGTCACCCGACGCCAGGATCGCATCGGTCGGTCGGTGATGCGGAATCGCCGAGTTGGCGCCGGCCGCCACGATCGTCTCGAAGGAAATACCGTCCGCCCCGTTGTCGAGCATCAGATTTTCCAGCTCGCGGCCGACCTCTCGTTCCGTTCGGCCAGGTCGCAGACCGCCGCGAGCGATCAACTGCGCCAACGCGACATCGGCTGCGGTGCACGCGGCTCGCAACAACTCCACCTCGTACTCGTCCTTGACCATGCGCAATTGTTCGACGAGTCCGCTCACCGGTTCGAACCGGATCTTCGGCGCTGCTTCGGTCCAAGCCCGATGTTCGGCGAACGTCGCCACATGTGACTCGAACGCGAGAACGGGCGCCGTGGACTTCTCGATCAAGTGCGCAGCACTCGAACGGGCGATTTCGGCCCGAAGGTCCGGCACCTGCTCTGACACCTGCGTCACGTAGCGGCCGTCGGTGCAAATCACCGTCTCACGCTCGTCGGACGCTGAATCGGATGCACTGACGACGAGCGCCGCATTGGAACCGGTGAAACCGGTGAGGTATCTGATGTTGAGGAGATCTGTGACGAGAATCGCGTCGAGTTCGCGCTCCGAGAGGAGGCGTCTGAGGGATTCACGGCGTGTTCTGAAGTCGACCGGCATCCCTCGAACCTACCGCCCGCGCAGACCTGCCGATCAACTCGAAACTCGCGGTTACAGCAATAAGTGTGGGTTAGGCCACAAGGTGTAATGGGTTCTAGTTAGGCTGTACCCATGAATGCGTGGTTGGTACGTGGCCTCGGCATGGCCCTGATACATGTTGTGTTTCGTGCGTTGCTCGGTGCAGCGATCGCACAGTGGCCACTTCAGGGGTCCACCCTGCGCTGGCTGTCCCTGTTGATCGTCATCGTCTTCGCCGCGATCTGGGGTGGTATCGACGGCATTCGTGACCGCCGGAATTTCCCCGAACCCGAGGACGGCGCCGATCTGACCATGCTGTGGCTCAAGGCCGCATTGGTCGGCGGGTTCGTCGCCGGCGCTGCCAGCTGGGCACTCAGCCTGGTCCCCTCCCTCGAACTCACCCAGCAGGGCTTGTTCTTCGAGGTGACCTCCGGTGCGGCGTTCACGATCCTTCTCATCTTCGTCCCCGCCATGATCGCCATCACCGTCGGACGCTTCTTCGTCAGCCGTGAACAGCGCAAGAACGGAACAGCTCCGCAGACCCCGTCCCACGAGCGTCACCACGAACCGGTGCCCGTCAGCGAGGGCTACGACTCCCCCACCGAGCAGCACGCATACAGCGGAGCCGCGATGTCCGTCGAGGAATCCGACGCCGATACCGCGGTCTTCCCGGCGATCGATCTGGGCAAGCGCGAGCAGTAACGCCCACCGTCCACACAACCGAATGCGGCCCCGAGGATATTTTCCTCGGGGCCGCATTCGTGTGGCTGTTTTTTCGACTTCCCTCGTTCAGCCTCGCTCGGCGAGGAACCTGATCGCAAGCGGATACGCGGCGACGCCGAGTCCGACGATCACTCCGGTCGCAATCGGACTCAGGTAGGAGTGGTGCCGAAACTCTTCTCGCGCATGAACGTTCGAGATGTGTACCTCGACGAGACCTGCGGTCAGTTCGGCGCATGCATCTCGCAGGACCACCGACGTGTGCGTCAAGCCACCGGCATTGAGGATCACCGGTTCCCCCGCGTCCGCCGCGTCGTGGATCCAACCGAGCAGATCGCCTTCGTGATCGCTCTGACGGACGATCACCTCGACGCCGAGCTCCTTGCCTGCCGCGACGCACAATTCGATCAGATCGTCGTGTGTGGTCGCGCCGTAGACCTCGGGCTGACGCTTACCCAGACGCCCCAGATTGGGTCCGTTGACGACGTTGATCCTCACAACAGGACCGTTCCGCCGGCCGGCCGCGCATCGCGGGCAATCGCGGAGTACGCCGCAACCAGCAGACTCGGATCCGGCCCCTCGAGGCGACCCGGCTTGGCCAGTCCGTCGAGGACCACGAAACGCAGCAGCCCGGCACGGTTCTTCTTGTCGGTCTGCATTCCCTTCATCAGATCGCCGAACGCATCACCGTCGTACGACGTCGGCAGCCCGACGAGATCGAGGATCGACTTGTGACGATCCGCGGTGGCGTCGTCGAGTCGGCCCGCGAGCCGTCCGAGTTCGGCAGCGAAGACCAGGCCGACGGAGACAGCGGCACCGTGGCGCCACTTGTAGCGCTCACGACGTTCGATCGCGTGGCCGAGGGTGTGGCCGTAGTTGAGGATTTCGCGCAGATCCGACTCGCGCAGATCCGCGGCCACGACCTTGGCCTTGACCTCTACGGAGCGCCGAATCAACTCGGGCAGAACAGTTCCCGACGGATCGAGAGCTGCCTTGGGATCGGCTTCGATGAGATCCAGGATCACCGGGTCGGCGATGAATCCGGTCTTGATGACCTCGGCCATGCCTGCAACGATCTCGTTGTGCGGCACAGTCTCGAGCGTCGCGAGATCGATGAACACCGCTCCCGGCTCGTGGAACGAACCGACGAGGTTCTTGCCCGCTTCGGTGTTGATACCGGTCTTGCCGCCCACTGCTGCGTCGACCATCGCGAGCAAGGTGGTGGGGACGTGAACTACCTTGACACCGCGCATCCACGTAGCCGCGACGAAGCCGGTGAGGTCGGTCGCCGCTCCCCCGCCCAAACTCATGATCGCGTCGCTGCGAGTCAGGCCGATCCGGCCGAGCACGTCCCAGCAGAAGCCCGCGACAGCAAGATCCTTGCCGTCCTCGGCATCGGGGATCTCGATACGGTGGGCGTCGATTCCCTTCTCCGCCAACGCAGCCCGTACGGCCTCCGCGGTCTCTGCCAGCGGCGGCTGATGGAAGATCGCGACAGTGCGCGCGCCGTCGAACTCGGCAACGAGATCACCGAGCAGGCCGCGGCCGATCACGACCGGGTAAGGACTTGCGGTCTTCACCTCTACACGTACGGGTTCGGTCACTGCTCCACTACTCCGCTCCGGTTGTTCATTTGTCTTGAAGTTTCGACACCAGTTGCCCGACGACACGCGCCGGACTTCGGCCGTCGGTCCGAATCCGAATCGTGGCCGAACGCCGGTACAGCGGACGACGACGCCTCATCAACTCCTGGTACTTGACCTTGGGATCTCCGCCGGCCAGCAGCGGGCGATGATTGTTCGCCCCAGTGCGGCGAAGCCCTTCGGCGACACTGATCTCGAGGTAGATGACCGTGTGCCCCTGGAGCAGTTCGCGCGTGCGATCGGAGAGGATCGCACCACCGCCGAGCGAGACGATTCCGTCGGTGGCCTGCAACGCTTCGCGAACCACCGATTCCTCGATCTCACGAAACCGAGGCTCTCCGTCATGGGTGAAGATCTCCGGGATCGTCCTACCCGTGGTCCGTTCGATCTCGGCGTCGGTATCGACCAATTCGAGTTCGAGTGCCTGCGCGAGACGTCGACCGATGGTCGATTTGCCGGCACCGGGCGGACCGATGAGTACAGCCTTCGGCTTCATCGATACGTGAGTCCTATCGAGGCGGTCGGGCTGCGATGCCCTCGGCGTAACGACGGTAGTTGGCAGTGGTTTCAGCAATGGAATCACCACCGAACTTTTCGAGTGCGGCCTGAGCCACGACGAGCGCGACCATCGACTCGGCGACGACGCCGGCGGCCGGAACCGCGCACACGTCGCTGCGCTGGTGGATGGCAACCGCTTCTTCGCCGCTCTCCATGTCGACCGTCGCCAGAGCGCGCGGAACCGTCGAGATCGGCTTCATCGCGGCGCGAACTCGAAGAGCCTCGCCATTGGTCATGCCACCTTCGATACCGCCTGCGCGGTTGGTGGAGCGCACGATGCCGTCCGGGCCCGGGCGGATTTCGTCGTGAGCTTCGCTGCCACGACGGCGCGCGGTCTCGAAGCCGTCGCCGACCTCGACGCCCTTGATGGCCTGAATTCCCATGAGAGCAGCAGCAAGTCGTGAATCGAGACGCTCGGCGCCGCTGACGAAAGTGCCGAGTCCGACCGGCAGGCCGTGGATGACGACCTCCACGACGCCACCGAGGGTGTCGCCGTCCTTCTTCGCCGATTCGATTTCGGCGATCATCGACTCTTCTGCAGCCTTGTCGAATGCGCGGACCGGGCTCGCGTCGATCGCGTCGAGATCCTTGCCCTCAGGCACGGGTCCGACGTACGGCTCGGAAGCACCGATGGAAATAACGTGTGAAACGACCTCGGCACCGAATACCTGACGCAGAAAGGACCGTGCGACGGTTCCAGCGGCCACGCGGGCTGCGGTCTCGCGAGCGCTGGCGCGCTCGAGGACGGGACGCGCATCGTTGAAGCCGTACTTGAGCATGCCGCTGTAATCGGCGTGTCCGGGACGCGGGCGCGTCAACGGGGCATTGCGCGCCTGATCGGCGAGCAGGTCCGGGTCGACCGGGTCGGCGGACATGATGGTTTCCCACTTGGGCCACTCGGTGTTGCCGATCTCGATGGCCACGGGGCCACCGAGAGTAAATCCGTGGCGGACACCGCCGATGATGGTGACCTTGTCGGCCTCGAACTTCATCCGTGCGCCACGGCCGTAACCGAGGCGACGACGGGCAAGCTCGGACGAGATGGCCTCAGAGGTCACTTCGACCCCCGCGACCATGCCCTCGAGCATCGCGACGAGGGCGGGACCATGGGATTCTCCGGCAGTTATCCAACGCAGCACGCCGCCCATCTTTCCACGTCGCAGACCTCAGTTGTCACAGTGGTCCTCCCGGTGAACACAGATGGCCCACACGCACGAGGCGTGTGGGCCATCTCAGAGGTACCTGTGGGTCTAGAACAGGCGGAATCCTCCACCGTTTGCGTTGATGTCAGCCAAACCGATGTTGATGTCCGCCGAGTTGTCGGGAGCGTGGAACGGCGGCGGAAGCGGCTCGAAGCAGTACGGCGGGTAGCCGTTGCTGATCAAGCCCACCAAGCGGTCACCGACGACGAGCGGTCCACCGGAATCACCGGGAATCGAGCACGTGTGCTCGACGATCTCACCGTAGACGGAGTCGTAGCCCCAGGTGATACCGCACGTGTTGCCGGTCGAACGGCCTTCCTTGCACACGATCGTGCCCGGTGCCGGCGGGGCGCCGATTCCGTTGATCGTCGTGCCGCCGACGGTACGCAGCGGAGCTACCTTGGCGTCGTCGAGATCGATCACGGCGATGTCCGAGACCGGGCTCGAGTAAGAGAACCGACCGATGGGTCCGGCCTCGGGCAGGTACTCGGCGAACACCCGGTCCCCGACAACTCCGCAGTGTCCGGCGGTGAGTGCCACGAGAGAACCGGCGTTGTCGTAGCCGACCGCGGTCAACGTGCATGCTGCAACTCGGTCAGGATCGGAGTGATCCACGTCCGGCAGCAGGATTCCTGAGCCCCCGCCCAGTGCCACCGATGAAGGTGCAGGCGCGGCGCCGGCGACGCCCGCTCCTGCAGCCACAGCCGCCAAACAGGCTGCCGCAGCGACGAAAAGCCTTGTGCGCATAGGTTCCCCCGATAATCGAGTGCGAAACGAGATTCGTTTTGTCCCATTTCCGAAACCTCAGTGAACGTCAGGGTGTGGACATTCGGCAAGTCCGACTCGCCGCATACTGGGACCGCGCGCTGGCAATACCCGCATTTATGAAACCGACGGTTACGTCTTTCCTGCAGTTCACCGTCCGTCGTTGAACGGTCAATAACGCCAGACTTCTCGCGGATGTTGCACTCGTCACGTCAGCCAGGCAAACGCAATCGAACCGCAGGCTGCCAGGCACATCGAGGGTCCGTGCGCAATGGGCGAATTGTGGGCTACCGGCCCTCGTCTACGCAGTTCCAGCGCGGTGCCCAGCGTTGCGGTGAGCACCGACGCAGACACCAACGACCACAGCCAGGCGTCCGCTCCCACCAATCCGGTCACGGCGCCCAGAGGAAGCGAGAGCTTCACATCGCCGACACCCATGGAACCAGGCGACATCACGTGCGCCAGGAGGTGGATTCCGGCGAGCAGTGCCGACCCCACCACCGCCACCCACACCGTTCCCGACACCGTCGCGTAGACCATCACGACGGCGTAGCCCGGCAGCGTGAAACTGTTGGGCAGCCGACGCACAGCCAGGTCGACAGTCGAGATCGCGACGCACCACCACACCACGGCGAGACCGGAAAGTAACTGCACCACCGAGGTATTCAGCGCACCGACGACAACCCAGCCTGTTGCGACGGCGCACTGCGGCACACAACAGAAAGTCACGACTGGTCGATAACCGTGTCGCCGCAACCAATTGTCGACGATCGCCCGAGCACCGAAACCAGCGATTACCCCAGCGCCTGCCAAGACCACCAACGTCCACATGGTTTCGAGCTTGGCGTCTGGCGTTCACCAGCGGCAGACTACGAATTGTCTTGTGGACTACCTCGACACTGTGAACAGAGCTAGGCGATAGCGGCTGCCATCGCCTCTCGCGGAGCGGGCTTGCCCGTGAACTGCTCTACCTGCCCGAAGGCCTGATTGAGCAACATCTCGAGGCCACCGATCACCGTGCCACCGGCCGCCTCGACAACCAAAGCAAGTGGCGTCGGCCAGGGGTTGTAGATCGCGTCGAGGACAAATCGCGCCTTCCCCAATTGCTGGGCAAAGGGCGCTGCCGCTTCCGCGGGAACGGTACTGACCAAGACCGAGGATTCGGCACAGATCCCGCCTAGCCGTGCGTCGTCGAAGGCGACCAGATCTATGTCCAACCCGACCGCGCCGCCGCATTCGATGGCACCGGATGCGCGCCCCGGATCACGCGCGACCACGGTGACTGTCCGAACTCCCATGTCGGCCAACGCGACCAATGCCGGCCGCGCGGTGCCGCCCGCGCCGACAACTACCGCCGAAGTGCCGCTGAGATCGCCGACACCGCCGGCGATCAACGCACCGCTGACTCCGTCGACGTCCGTGCAGTCGGCACGCCAACCGCCGTCGATGCGAACCAGGGTGTTGGCCGAGCCGATGGTCACCGCTCGCGGTGTGCGTTCGGTGGCATATTCGAGTGCTGCGATCTTGCCCGGCATCGTCACCGAGAGGCCGATCCATTCGGGGCCGAGTGAGTCGACGAGGGCAGGCAACTGCTCGCCGGTGCATTCGATCCGCTCGTAGGTCCAATCGCTCAGCCCCAAAGCCGCGTACGCCGCAAGATGCAGCAACGGGGACTTCGAGTGAGCGATCGGGCTTCCGAGAACTGCCGCCTTACGGGGCGTCGCGAGCGAAGTCGCGGTACTACCGTCCACTGTCGAGAATCCCACTTTGCTGTGCCAGTTCGATGTTGGCCAAATGCTCCTCGTAGCTCTTGGTGAAGAGCGTCTGGCCTTCCTTGTTGATCGTGACGAAGTACAACCAGTCACCGGCCGCCGGCGATTCCACGGCCTTCAGTGCGTCGATGCTCGGCGAAGCGATGGGCGTTGCAGGCAGACCCGGCATTGCGTACGTGTTCCACGGCGTGACGCGCTCACGGTCGGCATCCGTGGTTGCGACCTCGGTGGTGTCGAGTGAATAGTTGACCGTGGAGTCGAACTGCAGAGGCTGATCGACTGCGAGTCGGTTGACGATCACCCGCGCGACCTTGGCCATGTCAGCGGGCAACGCCTCACGCTCGACCAGCGACGCTGCCACCAACAACTGGTACGGAGACATTCCGACCCCGCTGCCGGCTGTCAGAATTCCCGTGGCCTCGTACTTGGCGGCGCTACCCTCGACCAACGACCGCAGGATCTCGGTCGGTGTCGCAGTGGGATCGAAATCCCAACTGCTGGCGGCGATCAGGCCTTCGAGCTGACGGTCCTTGTCCGGCACGCTCTTGACCGACGACATCGCCCATTCGGGCACGCCGAGCGAAGCCAGATCGGAAGATGCTCCCGCAGTGTTCAATTCGTCTGTCGAGACACATTTCTGAGCGGAAACCGGGCCGACACAACTCGCCTCGGAAATGAGGTTGTAGATGCCCTTCTTGAGCGAGCCGGTCTGCGCGTCCGAACTGTCGTGCAGCTGACGCCCTTCGGCGATGACAACACTGCCGACTCGGGAGTCCGGGGCAACCAAGGTGTCGAGTGCGCTCGCGGCGCTACTCTGCACCGGCACCTGGTAGAAGCCGGGTTGCACCTTCTGGATCTCAGACGGATTGGCGATCGCCGCGTTGTAGAAAGCAGCGGAACTCGCGACGACGTTCTTCGCCTCGAGCGTCGCACCGATCTCCGATGCGGTTTCTCCACTGTTGATCTGGATGACCACGGGTGCGCCGCCGGGGCCGGCAAAATCCTCCGCGGTCTTGTTGCGATCCATGTACCAGAGAGCGCCGTATGCACCGACACCGAGGACTGCGATCACCAACACCAGCAGGGCGAGAACGCCGACCTTCTTGCCACGCTTGGCGCGCTTGTTGCGCGCTTCGCGTTGCTTGCGTGCCTCGGCTCGCGACATATGCGGCGGATCGATGTTCTGCGGCAGTGCACGCATGACCATGGTCTCGTCGTTGTCGAAGTCGAACGAACTGGTGGGCCGGCTTCCGCCGCCCTCATCCCACCGCGCGTTCACAGATCGCCCTCCAGTGCAGCGTCCTTCGACGACTCCCCTGGTTTCACAGCTCTACTCCGCTCGTCCAGCCAGCCTTGCAGGATTTCCACCGCCGCAGCCTGATCGATCATCGGTCGCTGGCCGCGTGCCTTGACTCCACTTTCGCGGAGATTGCGCGCAGCCGTGACGGTCGTCAGTCGTTCGTCGGACAGTCTCACCGGGATCGGTTCGACGGCCCGCTGCAGTCGTTTGGCGAATGCAGTCGCGATACCGGCGGCCTTACCTTGCTCACCGCGCAGCGTCTGTGGCAGTCCGACGATAACCTCAACGGCCTCGTATTCGGACACGATGGCGATAATGCGCCGGATATCCGGCGCGTCGGGCCCACGCTCCTTCGAGCGTGGAACCGTTTCCACCGGTGTCGCGAGGATGCCGTCGGGGTCGCTGGACGCGACGCCGATGCGAACACTGCCCACGTCGATGGCGATGCGCCGCCCGCGACCAGGGTCGTCGATGCCGGGGCGATCGGGACCCTGTTGCGTAGCCACCACCGTCAGCTGCCGCCCGCCAGCTCTCCGACTCTGTCCCGGATCGCATCGAGCGCCGCCGGGATTCCGGCGGAGTCCGAACCCGAACCCTGGGCCATGTCGGGCTTTCCGCCGCCGCGGCCGCCGATCTTGGGACCGAACGACGCGACCAGCTCACCGGCCTTCACACCGAGACCTTGAGCTGCCTTGCTCGAGGCGACCACGAACGGAACCTTGCCGTCGACGTCACCGAGCAGAGCTACGACGGCAGGTTCGGAGCCGAGGCGACCCTTGATGTCCGTGACTAGGCTGCGCAGGTCGTTTCCGCCGACTCCGGCGGGAGCAGGCTCGGCGATGACGAGGACGCTACCGATGCGCTTGGCCTTGGCGACGTACTCGCCTGCCGACGCCAGCACAGCCTTGGCCTTTGTCTGCTCGAGTTCCTTCTCGGCCACCTTGAGTCGCTCGACGAGCGCCTCGACGCGGGCGGGCACCTCTTCCGAAGGAACCTTCAGAGAGGAGGAGAGTCCGGCCAGGAGCGCGCGTTCCTTGGCGAGGTAGCGGTAGGAGTCCAAACCGACGTACGCCTCGACGCGTCGGATTCCGGAGCCGACCGACTGCTCACCGAGCAGCGTTACCTGACCGATCTGTGCGGAGCTTCCGACGTGAGTGCCACCGCACAGTTCCATCGAGAACGGCCCGCCGATTTCGACGACGCGAACCTCGTCGCCGTAGTTCTCACCGAAGAGTGCCATCGCACCCATCGCCTTGGCCTTGTCGAGATCCGTGACAAATGTGTTGACCGCGTAGTTCGACGCCACGGCTTCGTTGGTGAGTGCCTCGATGTCCTGCTTCTGGGAGTCGGACAGCGCGCCCTGCCAGGAGAAGTCGAAGCGGAGGTAACCCGGCTTGTTGAGCGAGCCCGCCTGCACCGCGTTGGGGCCGAGCACCTGACGCAGCGCAGCGTGCACCATGTGGGTGCCGGAGTGCCCCTGGGTTGCACCCTTGCGCCACTCGGCGTCGACGTGCGCGAGCACGACGTCGCCCTCGGTGATCTCGCCCTTCTGCACCGTCACCTTGTGCGTCCAGACCTTCTTGGCGATCTTCTGTACGTCGTTGACCTTGGCTTCGAGGCCCGGCGCGGTGAGCGAACCGATGTCGGCGATCTGTCCACCGGACTCTGCGTAGAGCGGGCTGCGGTCGAGGATGACCTCGACGTCCTGACCGGCCGTCGCGACCGGCACGCGGACACCGTCGACGATCAGTGCGAGGACGTGAGCCTCGGAGACGAGCTCGTCGAAACCGGTGAACTCGGTGGCGCCTCGGTCGAGCAGTTCCTTGTAGACCGTGAGGTCGGCATGGGCGTGCTTACGAGCCTGAGCGTCGTCCTTGGCGCGCTTGCGCTGCTCGGCCATGAGCGTGCGGAAGCCGTCCTCGTCCACGGTGAGACCGGCCTCGGACGCCATCTCGAGCGTGAGGTCGATCGGGAAGCCGTAGGTGTCGTGCAGTGCAAACGCCTGATCGCCGGCGATGACCGACTTTCCGGACGACTTGACCGTCTCGGCAGCATTCTCGAACAGAGCAGAACCCGAAGCCAGCGTCTTGAGGAACGCGGTCTCCTCGCCGACGGCAACGTTCTCGATGCGCGTGAAGTCGGTTTCCAGAACCGGGTACGACGGCGCCATCGTGTCGCGGACGACGATCATGAACTCGCGCATGGTGGGCTGCTCGCTGCCGAGCAGTTTGGCCGAACGCACGATGCGACGCAGCAACCGGCGCAGGACGTAGCCGCGGCCGTAGTTGCCGGGGTTCACACCGTCGGCGATCAACATCGCTGCGGTGCGTGCGTGGTCGGCGATGACGCGGAAACGGACGTCTGAAGTGTGGTCGGTCCCGTAGACACTGCCGGTCAGTTCGGCGGCCTTGTCGATGACGGGGCGGAGAAGATCTGTCTCGTAGACGTTTTCGACGCCCTGCAGGAGGAACGCAACGCGCTCGACGCCCATGCCGGTGTCGATGTTCTTCTTCGGCAACGGTCCGAGGATCGGGTAGTCGCCCTTGTTGGTGCCCTCGCCGCGCTCGTTCTGCATGAACACGAGGTTCCAGATCTCGATGTAGCG
>NZ_JASHKY010000072.1:0-263 GCF_030056935.1 Rhodococcus sp. IEGM 1302
AACAAGGTAGCCGTACCGGAAGGTGCGGCTGGATCACCTCCTTTCTAAGGAGCATCTCTTTCGCTCGCTGCACATAGGTGTGGTTGAGGAAAGCAGAGGCCATTTCGTTCCCGTATGTGGAACGGTGGTTGCTCATGGGTGGACGCTGACAAGCATTCGTTTTCGTTACTGCCGGCCTCAGTGCTGGTGGGAGAACAAATTATATCGGCATACTGTTGGGTCCTGAGAGAACACGCGAGTGTTTCTTTCTAGGAAGTAACGAC
>NZ_JASHKY010000036.1:0-40232 GCF_030056935.1 Rhodococcus sp. IEGM 1302
ACCCCTGACCTCTTCGATGCGAACGAAGCGCGCTACCAACTGCGCCACAGCCCCGTGCCACCGCCTCAGCGGTGCTCGGCAACTCTAACAGGAACGAATACTCCCGTTGGAATCACCCGACACGAACTTTCGGCCCGACAAGATCGGCCCAGAAGATCACTGACCGGACGCGCGACGCATCTCGGTGTGCCTGATCTCTTCTTCGTAGTGATCCAGGTGATCGAACACCGGATCTTCGTCGTCGACCTCGAGGACAACCGCTCCCGGCCGACGCAGTCGCGCCGGAATCAGGCGAAGCTCTTCGTCGGTGTGCGATTCGACTCCGAGTCGCGATCGGTTGAGGCGTTCGGTACGACGGCGGCGAATCTCTTGCTCGATCCGAACCTGCCGACGCAAGTACGCCATGTACCCGCCGAGGCCGCAGACGGTCAGCGCAAACAGCCACCACACCATCGGCGAGATGATCAATGCGAGAGCGCCCGAGAGAATCGCGACGAACGCAAGTCCCAGCAATGTCCGCTGACGGAATGCATACCGCGCCTCCCGGGCGATGGCATCCGCTTCGGGGTCGAATCCGCCTCGGCCGCGCCGAACCGGAACAAATTCTCCGACCGGTGCACGACCGCCGGCGTAGTCGTCTTCTGCGTGAGTGTCCATCTGGTCCTCCGCGTCGTAGCTGCTGCGCACTGGTTCTGGTTGCCAGTTCGGATCGCTTCGATGTCCTGCTGCCGGCCCGCGCTGAACAGGGTTGCTGTCGCCGCGGTGGAGTACTCGAGTCGCGAGTGCCGCGTCACTCGTCTGCCGGATCCTGGGGCGCTTGTTGACAAGCATCGGCACCAGGACGAACAGCCACACGGCCACCAGCCCGATCCACACGAATGAGCTAGGCATGCCGCGACCTCCTCCCGATCACCTACCAGCACCTATGCCAGCCGTTGACGAGTCAAGGTTAACGGCCGACGCCCTCACATCGTTGCCGACGCGCCGAACCCCACCATACTCATGTGTCACACGCGTACCGAACTGAACTTCCGGTTCAGTCCCAAAAGTCTCGAGTTCTGGTTGAATCAAAAACCACATTTTCCCGCCCGAAAGTAGGACTACTCAGCGGTAACTGCTGTTTAGCTCGCGTTTCTCACGCTTCTGGCGCCGTCTTCGTCACACCCACGAAGCGCGTCCGGACCGCACCAATCTGTCGACGACGGTGGTGGGTACTTCCTCGATGGTCATTCCGACCAGAAGATGATCACGCCATTGGCCGTCGACATCGAGGTAGCGCTTGAGAAGACCTTCCTCCCGGAACCCAACATTTCGTAGGACTGCGCGACTCGACGCGTTCTCCGGCCGAACAGTGGCCTCCACTCGATGCAGACCGACCTTCGAGAATGCGTGATCGAGTGTGAGTGCAACGGCAGCTGTGGCTACGCCCCCACCGGTCACGTGCGAGGCGACCCAATAGCCCACCCAGGCGGACCGCAGAGCGCCGCGCACCACATTTCCGATGGTGACCTGCCCGCAGTACTTCCCGTCGAGTTCGATCACCAGGGGAAGGATCCTGCCCTTGCGCGCTTCGGAGCGAAGGTTTCCGCACAGGGACGGCCAGACGGTGATGTGGTGGCGAGCATCCCAGGGCGATTCTCCGGTGGGCTCCCACGGCTCGAGGTGCTCGCGATCGCGAATGCGGAGACGACTCCACACAGCAGCGTCACGGAGCTTCACGGGGCGGACGGTCACCACTCCCGCGGGCACTCGCAGCGGGCCGAGATCTTCCGGCCATCCTGGATGGACTGACATCACACCCCACTCGGGTCGGCGTTACCCACGTTGGGCGAGAAAAGCTACGTCGACTTCTTCACCGATGTGCACTTCGGTGACGTCTCGATCGACCAGAACCAAGCAATTGGCTTCCGCCAAGGTCGCGAGGAGATGTGAGGACGCACCGGGCGCGCCCCCGAGGGCCTGCACGAGGTACTCCCCTGTCGCTTCGTCACGCATCAGCTGACCACGCAGAAAACCCTTGCGATCGGCAATCGACGTGATCGTTCCCACTGTCCGAGCCTTCACTACTCGCCGCATCGGCTGGCGGCGTCCGAGCGCGATTCTGATCAGCGGGCGAACCATGACTTCGAATACCACCAGTGCGCTGACCGGGTTGGACGGTAGGAGAAAGGTCGGAACCTCGTCCCTTCCCAGCTTTCCGAAGCCTTGCACCGATCCCGGATGCATGGCAACGCGCTCCACCTCGAGTGTCCCCAGGTCGGCAAGCGCCTCACGAACCTCGTCGGACGCTCCGCCGCCCACGGCACCGGCGATGACAACGATTTCCGAGCGAATCAGCTGTCCCTCGACTACTTCGCGAAGACGACGAGAGTCGTTGCCTGCGATTCCCACACGGTTGACGTCGGCGCCGGCATCGCGCGCTGCGGCGGCGAGGGCATACGAATTGACGTCGTAAACCTGGCCTGGCCCCGGCGTGCGATCCACGTCGACGAGTTCTCCACCGACGCTGATAACCGAGAGGCGCGGACGGGGATGGACGAGTACTTTGTCGCGGCCGACCGCAGCGAGCAACCCGACCTGTGCGGCTCCGATGATGGTGCCTGCCCGAACGGCCACGTCGCCCGGCTGGACGTCGTCGCCTGCACGGCGAACGTAATCGCCCGAACGCACCGGCTCGAAGATCCGAACGCGAGCGCGACCACCGTCGGTGTTTTCGAGCGGGAGCACGGCGTCGGCCAGCGTGGGCAGCGGCGCGCCCGTGTCGACTCGAACGGCCTGACGCGGTTGCAAGCGGATCGGTTGGCGTGAGCCCGCCGTCACCTCGCCGACCACCGGCAAGCTGAGGTCCGTAGGCTCGCCGTCCTCGCCGCGGAGGTCGGCTCCAGCTCCGGCGACATCGACACTGCGAACCGCGTAACCGTCGATGGCAGCTTGATCGAATCCCGGCAATGGGCGTTCGGTCACCACTTCCTCGGCACACAGCAGTCCCTGCGCCTCCGAGATGGCGACCCGAACCGGACGGGGTGCCACTGCAGCAGCGGTAACCCTGGTCTGCTGCTCCTCAACCGACCGCATCTGGTCCGCGTCCTCCTGTGTCTGGAAATTCGGTGATATCCGTCAGCTCATGATGCCTTGCCGCCGAAAAGGGACAAGCACATTGATACTGCGTTATCGGGCGATCAACCACCGTGGCGACACGCTCAGCGGTCGAGCCGATCCGCGAGCCACTTACGCAAGGACGGGCCGTAATCGTCACTGTCGAGTGCCAGGTCCACCGAAGCGCGGAGGTACCCGCCGGGGTTGCCCAGGTCATGACGCGTTCCGCGGTGCACCACCACGTGAACCGGATGGCCCTCGGAAATCAGGAGAGCGATGGCGTCGGTGAGTTGCAACTCACCGCCGGCTCCCGGCTCGATGCGACGAAGTGCGTCGAAGATCGCACGATCGAGCAGATAGCGACCTGCAGCGGCAAAGGTCGACGGCGCGTCTTCCACAGCCGGCTTCTCGACCATGCCGACGACCTTGAGGACGTCGGGATTGACCGCGTCGGGAACGATCTCGACGTCGAAGACGCCGTAAGCGCTGACTGCGTCTTTCGGGACGTCGATTGCACAGAGAACGGATCCGCCGCGCTTGGCCCGAACTCGCGCCATGATCTCCAGGACGCCACGCGGTAGTACGAGATCATCGGGCAGAAGGACCGCGATGGCATCTTCGTCGTCGTCGAGAACCGACTCGACGCAACCGACTGCATGCCCGAGGCCGAGGGGCTGCTCCTGAATCACGGAGTCGACTTCGAGCAAACCCGGCGCTTTGCGCACCTTCGCCAGGGCAGCGAGTTTTCCGCTTGCTTCCAGCTTGCTTTCGAGCACGAGATCCTCGACGAAGTGGGCAACCACGCCGTCTTTGCCCGGGGACGTCACGATGACGAGCCGCTCGGCTCCCGAGTCCGCAGCTTCACCTGCCACCAGTTCGATACCCGGTGTGTCCACGACCGGCAGCAATTCTTTCGGAACCGTCTTGGTGGCAGGCAGGAAACGCGTACCAAGTCCGGCTGCGGGAACCACGGCCGTACGGAAGGCCCTCGTGCTGCTAGCGACAACGTCTGTCATGCCAACACCTTAGCCGCCGCTTGTTACCGCTCGGTCAGCACGACGAATATCGTTGCGGGGTGACACCTCAGACAAAAGCACAATGGCGACAAATCACACTCGCAGCACGTGATGCAGTCTCCGAGCACACTCGAAACACGGAAACTGCGGCGTTGATCACGCACATACGTTCAGTGATTGTCGACGGCTCGGTCGTCTGTGCGTACGTCCCCACCCGCACCGAACCAGGATCCACCGATTTGCTCGACGCCGTTGCCGAGATCGCTCAGCGTGTACTACTTCCGATCACCGGGGAGCCGGGACCGTTGTCCTGGGTCGAGTACAGCGGCGCGGACGGTTTGCGCCCCGCGAAGTACGGCATTCGGGAGCCTGTCGGACCCGTCTTGCCACCGGAAGCCCTGTCCGACGTGGAATGCATGCTTGTCCCTGCTCTCGCGGTGGATCTTCGCGGAACACGCCTCGGCCGTGGCGCAGGCTTCTACGACCGGACGCTCGGGTCGGTCGGACCACAGACTCGGCTCGTGGCAATTGTCAGAGACTCCGAACTCGTCGAGGCCTTGCCTGCCGACGACCACGACATTCCCATGGGCTGGGCATTGACGCCAAGCGGCGGTCTCACGCCGCTCCAAGGCGATTGATCTGCGGGAATAGATCCCTGATTAGCGCTGTTGGCACTGTCACTTGTAGAGTGCTAAAGGCTGCGGTGTAAATACGCGGCTGCTCGAACATCACAGTGCGGAGGAAGCCCGGTGCCCACCTACTCATACGCATGTACGGAATGTGACAACCGTTTCGACATCGTCCAGTCCTTCAGCGAAGATTCGCTGACGGTCTGCCCAGCTTGCTCAGGCAAGCTCCGCAAGCTGTTCAACTCTGTTGGCATCGTGTTCAAGGGCAGCGGCTTCTACCGCACCGACAGCCGCGGCGGCTCCGGGACTGCGAGCGAGCCGGCCAAGAGCGATTCGGCACCCGCTGCGAAGTCCGAGTCCAAGTCGGACTCCTCTTCGACATCGAGTTCGTCGACCAGCACGCCGGCGCCCGCAAAGGCTGCCGCAAGCTGATTTCCACAACCTCCGGGTTGTCCACAGGTTCACATTGTCAGGGCCGGAAGCACCGCTTCCGGCCCTAACGTGCATGAATGCCGTCAGTACGTTCTCGTTCGCCGAGGCGCTCCCATCCATTGCGCGCCCAACTCGATCTCAGCCCGAGCACCTTCGATCGCGTCGTCGAACTGACACGCGGCACACGGTTTCGCTCAGCGACCGTCCGCAAGATCGCAGCGGTCGTCCTGGCCACACTCGGCGTTGTTCTCTTCTTTCGAGGCGATCCCGCGACCGACACCGTCGCCGTAGTTGTCTCGAGCCGCGATCTCACTCCGGGGCAGGTGATTGCGGATTCGGACGTCGAGGTCCGCGAGATCGACTCGAAACAACTTCCCGAAGGAGTTGTCTCCGACACCGACCTGGTAGTCGGGAGAACCGTTGCCGGCCCGATTCGCTCCGGAGAAACCGTCACCGACGTGCGCGTTCTCAGCCCACGGCTGGCCGGGTTGTCGGTAGGAACCGACGACGCCCGCATCGTCCCCGTCCGATTGGCCGATGCGGCCGTCGCGGACATGTTGCGCAGCGGGGACGTCGTCGACGTCCTGACCGTCGGCCCTGACACATCCCGCCCAGACACACCCCACCCCGACACACCCAACGAATCAGTTGCAGACAAGGCCCCACAAATTCTTGCGGCAGGAGCGGTAGTCGCGTTGGTCACCACGTCGGAAAGTACACGTAACCAGCAGGAACAGGTGATTTTGCTGGCCCTGCCGACACCAGCAGCCAACGTCGTAGCCGCGGCATCTCTGTCCAATGCGATCACCGTGACATTCCGCTGACCGCACAAAGCGTCCGAAGCTCCTCTAGGATTTTTCCAGTCGGTTCGGTATCAACGGACCATCTGGCACTTGCCATCGGAGACTCGAGGGGACACCGACATGCTCAAGGGATTCAAGGACTTCCTGCTTCGCGGAAACGTGCTCGACCTGGCCGTCGCAGTGGTCATCGGCGCGGCCTTCACCGCCATCGTGACTGCCTTCACCAGCAATATCATCAACCCACTTGTCGCTTCGATTGGCGGAGCCAACGAATACGGGTGGGGCATTCAGCTGACGGGTGACTCCGCTGAGACGTTCCTGAACTTCGGTGCGGTGGTCACCGCGATCATCAACTTCATCATCATCGCAGCGGTCGTCTACTTCGTGCTGATCGTCCCTGCGAATGCGGCGAAGAAGAAGTTCGTCTCCGAGCCCGAGGACAAGGAAGCCAGCGAAACCGATCTGCTCATCCAGATCCGCGACATCCTCTCGGCCAATGCCGGTGGCGCCGACACGGGAGCGCACGCCAAGTCTCTCGAATAGGCAGTGCCCACAGATCAAATCAGGCCCTCGGACAATTGTCCGGGGGCCTGATTTACTTCTCAACCGCCGTGGTGCGGGGGCCGCTGACTGCGCAGCCAGTCGTCGTCCGAGGACCGCGAGGATCCTTCGGGACCCCGCTCGTCCGACGTCGTCTCGGGAAAGACGTCCCCGAAGATGCGCGCCAGGCGCTTCTTGTCGACTGACGGCTTCTTCGGGGTATCTGGTTGCTCCGACAAGCTGTCTCAGCCCTCGAGGCTGGACAGCTCGGCGATCACGTGACTCGCCAAAGCCGTCAGGGTTGCCATGCCGTCGCGAATTGCCGGCCTGGTCGACGCCAGATTGGCTACCACGGTGCTTCCCGAAACCCCGACGAGGCCGCGGGACAAGCCTGCTTCGAGCGATCCGGCCGAAAGACCGGAAGCACGAAGTGCTTCGGCAATTCCCGGGATCTCGCGATCGAGAACCTCAGCGGTCACGTCAGGAGTGACGTCACGCGGGGATACCCCGGTACCGCCGACCGAGATGACGAGGTCGACGCCACCGATGACTGCGGTGTTGAGAGCGTTGCGGATCTCCACTTCGTCGGCGGCGACGGCGACCGTCGCATCGACGAGAAAACCCGCTTCGTTCAGCAGTTCCGTGACCAGTGGACCGATGGAGTCGGTGTTGTCGCCGTGGGCTGTGCGATCGTCGACGATGACGACCAGAGCGCGGCCGGCCGATGTGGCTTCGAGTTCCATGACTCCTACCGTAGTGTCCGATCCCGACGCCGTTGCGATCTGGCCGAAGATCGGGTCGATCGTCTGCTGATCGCCGAACATCATCGGCCGCCCTGCGCTGCCGCGGTTCCCAACGTGACGTCGACGGTCTTGGTCTGCCCGCCGTCGCTGTACGTGATCGAGACCTTGTCGCCGGGAGCATGTGAACGCACTGCCGCGATCAGCGAATCACCATCTGCGACAACACGATCGTCGACCTTGGTGATGACTGCACCCTTCGGGATACCGGCCTTGGCGGCCGGCCCGTCAGCAGTGACATCCATGACGGTTGCGCCGTCGGCGTTGTCCTGCGACGGCACGGTCACGCCGATCATGGCCTGAGTCGCCTTGCCGGTCTTGATCAGTTCGTCGGCGACGCGGCGTGCCTGATCGATCGGGATGGCGAAACCGAGGCCGATCGAACCGCCTTGGGTACCCGACGACGCTCCGAGCGAGGCGATCGCCGTGTTGATGCCGATCAGCTGGCCGTCCATGTTGACGAGGGCGCCACCGGAGTTGCCGGGGTTGATCGCTGCGTCGGTCTGCAGAGCGTCGATGACGGTGTTCTGGTTGCCGGACTCGCCGCTCGTGGACACCGGGCGATCGAGTGCGGAGATGATGCCTTCGGTGACCGTGCCGGCCAGGCCGAGTGGGGACCCGACGGCAACCACCTGCTGTCCGACCTGGACGTCGCCGGAGTTGCCGAGATCGATGGGGGTGAGGTCGTTGCGACCGTCGACCTTGATGACGGCGATGTCGGAGACGGGATCGGCACCGACCAGAGTGGCCGAGGCCTTGGTTCCGTCGGAGAACGCAACGCGAAGTTGCGCTCCCTGTGCGCCGGCAACGTGGTTGTTGGTCAGGATCAGACCGTCGGAGGACAGGATGACACCGGAGCCCTCACCGCCCTGTCCCTGCGCGGTGGCTACCTCGATCTGCACGACGCTCGGCACGACCTTCGAGGCAACGGCCTGAACCGAGCCGGCGGGAGCGTTGGACGTGTTGGTCGCAGTGGGCTTCGGAGCGTTCAGAGAGTTGGTGACCGTCGCGGTTCCACCGTTGCGGTCCGCGACGACGGCGCCGACCACGCCACCGACACCACCACTGACCAGGACCAGGGCGAGAGCGCCGGCAACCAGCGCCATGCGTCCCGACTTCGGCTTGGTGGTGGTCGAACCGGAGTTCGGCCCCTGCAGCGGTGCGGGGATCTGATTGTGGCCGCCGCCCGGGCCGTTCGGACCGCCGGGGCCACCAGGGTTGGGTGCGCCGTACGGGGCGCTCTGCTGGTACGCGGCCTCATGGGCACCGTGCGGGTGGCCGAAAGCCTGCGTGGGCTGCTGCTGTGCCTGCCCGAAGGCTTCGGTGGGCCTGCCTTCAGTGGGTCGGGCTTCGGCGGGTCGGGCTTCGGCGGGTCGGGCGAACGACTCGGTCGGCTGGTACGGCTGCTGAGGCGCCTGCCCCTGAGGCTGCTGCGGCGGCACGGGAGGCTGTGCCTGAGGTGCTGTCGGCTGTGCCTGAGGTGCTGTCGGCTGTGCCTGAGGTGCTGTCGGCTGCGCCTGGGTGGTGGGCTCGCTGTTGGGCTGCTCGGGCCGGGTCGGCCCGACGTTACGGTCCTCGGTCATCGGCTCGCTTTCGTCTACGGTGACCACCGGACGGGCAGTCACAACTGTTCTGCCGACAATGCTGCCTTGCGCTGCTGAGAAGGCGCTGAGACGTGCCTGTCACTTTACCCAGAGTTCGACGTGAAAAACCGGTGTTGTCGGTTCGGCCCGAAAGACTTTCGGGCCGAACGCATTAAGCCGTGACGTCAGTCACCGAAGCGAGGGACCAACGGGTCTACAGAACACGCTACTCGGCACTCAGCCCCGGTTCACCGGGAAGCACGATACGAACAAGCGCTCCCCCACGATCGGATTCGTCGATCGCGATGGTGCCGCCGTGCTTGACGACGACCTGACGCACAATCGCAAGTCCCAGACCCGATCCCGGCATCGAACGTGCCGCAGTCGACCGGTAGAAACGATCGAACACCAACTCCCGATCCTCCTCCGGAATGCCAGGTCCCGCATCACTTACGGTCAATTCCAACAATCCTTGACCCACCGGTCGCATTTCGACGCGTACCTGTTCGCCCTTCGGACTCCACTTCGCAGCGTTGTCGAGGACGTTCAGCACGGCACGCGACAGGCCCGCTTGATCTCCGTAGACGTACCACGGAGTCGTGACCGCCTCGAACTCGATTTCGTTGCGCCTGCGCCGCGCTCGTTCGAGCGCACGCTCGACGACGTCGCTGACGTCGACGCGCTCGTACACGGTTTCGGGTGCGTCTTCACGGGCCAGGTCGACGAGGTCGCCGACCAGAGTCGAGAGTTCCTCGATCTGCGCGACGACGTCGGCACGAAGTTCTGCCATGTCCTCGTCGGGAATCTGCGGCGCACCGGGGCGACTTGACGCGATCAGCAATTCCATGTTGGTGCGCAACGAAGTCAACGGCGTCCGCAACTCGTGTCCGGCGTCCGCAACGAGGCGCGACTGACGCTCACGGGACTCGGCGAGCGCCCGCAGCATCGTGTTGAAACTCTCTGTCAGGCGCGCCAATTCGTCGCTGCCGGTAACGGGGATCTGCGTCAGATCGTCGGTCCGAGCGACTCGTTCGGTGGCAGCAGTCAGCCTGGCAATAGGTCGTAAACCGGTGCGGCCCACGGTAGTACCCGCCACCGCCGCAAGTATGACGCCACACCCGCCGACCACGAAGAGCACCCAGGCCAGACGGTCCAGTACCGCAACGGTCGGCGCGAGCCGCTGACCGATCACCAAAGTGCTTCCGTCATGGGTTCGTTGAGCCAGCACTCGCTGACCGTCGACGGTTCGCAGCGAGGAATCCGATTCGCCACGCGCTACGGCGTCTTCGGCTTCACCGATCGGCACGTCGGAACCGGGCGGCTGGTACGTGCTCAGGTCCGAGAAGATCAGGGCCACACTGATGTCGGTGGTGTACAGCGTCGCACCGGAGATGTAGCGAGGATCGAATCGCACGACATTGCTGTCGATCAGCACCGCTGCCCTGGTACGCAACTGGTGATCGACGTCCGCGTAGAGCGCACGCGAAACCACCGCGTAGGCAGCGATCGCCATGACTGCGACGGCAATGGCCACCACCGACGCGGCGAGCAGCGTCACACGCCAACGCAATGACACCGAACGGGTCAGTGGCATCGGCGGGCGCATTTCGACGGACGCTTGGGTGGTGGAGGATTTCTTCGGTTCGGCGTTCTTGCCGAACGGAGCGGTGATCACGGAGGCGTCTCCCGCAGGACGTATCCGACTCCGCGGACGGTGTGGATCAACCTCGGTTCGCCGTCGGCTTCCGTCTTGCGACGCAGGTAGCCGACATACACCTCGAGGGCATTGCCGGACGTCGGGAAGTCGTATCCCCACACTTCTTCGAGAATGCGTCCACGGGTCAGCACGCGGCGTGGGTTGGCCATGAGCATTTCGAGGAGGGAGAACTCGGTGCGCGTCAGGCTGATCGATCGTTCGCCGCGCTTGACCTCACGGGTGACCGGGTCGAGGGTGAGGTCCTCGAACGCCATCATTTCGGAATCGGCGTCCAGATCGGGCGCGGTGCGGCGAAGTAGTGCACGCAACCTGGCAAGCAACTCTTCCAAAGCGAAGGGCTTGGGCAGGTAGTCGTCCGCTCCGGCATCGAGACCGGCCACTCGCTCGCTGACCGAATCGCGGGCGGTGAGCACGAGGATGGGCAGGTCGTCGCCGGCACTGCGAAGACGACGGCACACTTCGAGTCCGTCGAGTCGCGGCATCATGACGTCGAGCACGACGGCGTCGGGCCGGTTGGCGAGGATCTTCTCGAGTGCGTCGAGCCCGTCGACCGCGAGCTCGACCGTGTAGCCGTTGAAGCTGAGCGACCGCCGAAGCGACTCGCGAACCGCCCGGTCGTCGTCGACCACCAAAATACGCATACCGACAGTTTGGACTGAAGTGCTGAGATGCGGCTGAGAGGGTCCGATTCCGGCCTCCGGCGTGTCGCGGTCAGTCCCGGGTTCGCCTCGGCCCGGGCAGGCTCCAATGACGCCATAACGCAAGCAGTCTGAACACCGCGGCGAACGCCGTGCCGCACACCAGCGCGGCGTTAGTGGACAGTCCGGCTTGCGAGACTGTGACCACCAACGCAGCGCCGAGCAGTGCGGGAACCGCGTACAGGTCCTTGTGCAGGAGCAGTGGCACCTCGTTGACGAGAACGTCGCGGATCACGCCGCCGCCGATCGCCGCGGTCGCACCGATCAACGTCGCCGCCAGCGAACTGGCGTTGTTGTCCAGCGCGATGACGGCGCCGGTACTCGCGAACAAGCCCATCCCCAGTGCGTCGAGCGCCAGGATTTCACGACGCAGTCGATTGAGCGGCTCGTGGAGGTAGAACACGGCGAGTGAGGTGGCGGCGGCCGTTCCGAAGTACGGCCAACTGCTCAGCGAGCTGGGCGGATGGACGCCGAGGAGAACGTCGCGGACGATACCGCCGCCGATGCCGGTGAACACACCCACCGAGCACACCCCGAAGATGTCGAGTCGCTTGGTGACGCCCACCAGGGCACCCGAGGCCGCGAACGCCACGATGCCCACCAGTTCGAGGATCCTCAGCAGCACCGGCCAAGGATCGCACGGTCAGATGCGGCTCGGGTCGATCACCCCGAGTCGAACTGCTTTGACCAGTCGCCGAGGGACTCGGTGGGTCTGGCCGAAGGCTGTGACCTCGACCAGATCGGGCGCCGTCGCCTTCCACTGGGCACGACGGCTGCGCGTGTTGGAACGGGACATCTTCCGCTTGGGAACGGCCATCAGAGTGCCTTGCGCTTTCCGTAGCGCCGCTCGAACTTCTCGACGCGTCCGGCGGTGTCCATCACACGTTGCGCTCCGGTCCAGAACGGGTGAGAGTCGCTCGTGACGTCGACGACCAGCAGCGGGTACGTGCCACCATCTTCCCATTCGACGGTGCGCTCACTCGTCACGGTCGATCGGGTCAGGAAGCTCTTGCCGGTGCTGGCGTCCTGGAAGACCACCGGGTGGTAGTCGGGGTGCATCTGCTTCTTCATTCGTTTCCCTCTCGCGTTGATTCGGTTTCGGCATAAGGTGATTCGGATTCGTCACACGGGTCTTCGTGAAACTCGCCGAACGGGTCTTCCCACGTTGCCCACGACGCTTCGTCCGCCAATTCGTCGTCGGTGACCAAGGCGTGCTGCAGTGTTCGGTCGATCTCGAGCGGGTTCGCACCGCATGTGAGAACGACCATCGAGGTGTCGCGATCACCGAAACGCTCGTCCCATTTCAGGGCCGCGAGTGCACGGCGTTCAGCTGGAACGCGGTCTCGTTCCTCCGGCGTCATCGCGGCAAGCCAGGTGTCCGCGCTGGCAACTCGCAGGCCACCGCCCGCCGATTCGAGCCAGAGCGCTTCACCCGGTTGCGTCGCCACCCAGACTCGTCCGCGGGAGTACACGACGCCTTCGAGCAGGACGTCGATCGCCTCGTGCAGACGACCGGGGTGGAACGGCCGGTTCGCGGTGAACTCGACGAGCATCACTCCGCCGTCGTCGTCGAGCGGCGGCTGGCGACGCAACAGCGGTGAGTGAGCGTCGGCCAGTTCACCGCGTCGCGCATCCGCAGGCACCTCGAGGAGCAGTGCCTCGATGTCGTCTCCCTCATCGAAGACGGGTACCCGTGGAGCGATGCGCGCGAGAACCGCGTTCAAGCGGGACCGCTGCCAGCCGTCGAGCGCATCGGACCCGCGTAGGACGAGCGCGTCGGCGAAGTCGACCTGCCCGACGACGACCTGAGCCAGGGTGCGGTCGTCGTCGAGAGCTTCGTCGCCGGTGGCGTCTGCCAGCCAGGTCGCCGCGTCGATGCACGTCACGACGGCATCGACGCGGACGTCCCGCTGCGCCGGTCCGTCCAGTTGGCCGACGACGCCGGTCACGACGACGTGCTCGATCGCCCAGCACAGCGCCTCGGGCTCGAGTTGCCGGTCCAACAGCAACACGATCCGCTGCACCGAACTGTGCGAGTGAAGCCGGCGCAGGAGCGGCAGCAAGTCTTCGCGCAGGGTGCAGGAGACGCAGCCGTGCGCGAGCTCGAGGATCGTCTCGCGCTCGGACACAGTGCCGGCAGACCCGGCACTCCCGGTCATCGAGGTGACCGTCCGCCGGACCACCCCTTCACGGACGTGGCTCAGGTCGTGGTGGACCAGAACAGTTCCGGTCCGCAGCAACGCTCGTGCGGTGTGTGGGGTGGATTCGCTCATGCCGGCGACCAGGACCAGCGGAGTCCTGCCGTCCAAGATCGTGTTCACAGCGGGCCTTTCTGGGAATGATTGTCATTACCGAGGTTGAACGGTACATTGATCTCACCGCATTGTCGAAAATGATTGTCATCTGCAAGTTGAAAGGAACACCCATGTCGGCTCACTGCCAAGTGACCGGACGTGTGCCGGGGTTCGGAAAATCCGTCTCGCACTCTCACAAGCGTTCGAACCGTCGCTGGAACCCGAACATCCAGCGCAAGACCTACCTCCTGCCCAGCGAGGGGCGTCGCATCACACTCACGCTCTCGACCAAGGGCATCAAGACGATCGACCGCGACGGCATCGAATCCGTCGTCGCCCGGATCCGCGCGCGCGGCGAGAAGGTCTGAGCAGATGGCACGCAACGAGATCCGCCCGATCGTGAAACTCAAGTCCACCGCGGGCACCGGGTACACGTACGTGACCCGCAAGAACCGTCGTAACGACCCCGATCGACTCGTACTGAAGAAGTACGACCCGATGCTGCGAAAGCACGTCGATTTCCGAGAAGAGAAGTAGGCATGGCCAAGAAGTCGAAGATCGCGAAGAACAACCAGCGACGGGTCGTCGTCGAGCGGTACGCGGAGCAGCGGTCCGCTCTCAAGGAGACGATCCGCTCCCCGAAAAGCTCGGCAGAGGAGCGCGCGAAGGCCCAAGCGACCCTGCAACGTCTACCACGCGACGCCAGTCCGGTACGATTGCGCAATCGAGACGCTGCGGATGGACGTCCGCGCGGCCACCTGCGGAAGTTCGGGCTCTCCCGGATTCGCGTGCGAGAAATGGCGCACCGTGGGGAACTGCCTGGCGTACACAAGTCGAGCTGGTAAGGAAGTCGGATGGCAGTCAAGCGTTCACCGTCGAAGAAGCCACGCCCCGTAGAGGGTCGTAAGCCCAAGAAGAACCCGTTGTTCGCAGCGAAGATCACGCATGTCGATTACAAGGACATCAACTTGCTTCGCACGTTCATCTCGGACCGCGGCAAGATCCGCAGCCGTCGCGTCACGGGCCTGACCCCGCAGCAGCAGCGTCAGGTCGCCGTTGCAGTGAAGAACGCACGCGAAATGGCGTTGCTCCCCTTCACCGCCGCCCGGTAGTCATACGTGCTCGGTAGTCACACGTAGAAGTACCGAAGAGGTCGCGCAGTCACTCGACTGCGCGGCCTTTTTGTTGCCCTGACTAAGATTTTCCCGAAGTCGTTCATTCCAGTCGAGAGGTGCCCGCAGCGTGTCGGGAGTTGTTGCGGGTTTCACCGTAATTTTTGTTGTCATCGCGGTCGGGTATCTCCTCGGCCGTCTCGGCACCCTCGGTAGCCAAGGACAGTTCGTTCTCGGTCGACTCGTCTTCTTCGTCGCGACGCCTGCCCTGCTGTTCACCACCCTCGCGTCGTCCGATCTTTCGGTGATCTTCTCGCCGACGCTCGCCGTTGCGTCGGCTACTGCCTTTGCCGTCGGCGCTCTGTACGTCGTCGTCGCAAAGATCTGGCTCAACCGGCCGCTACCCGAACTGACCATCGGCGCGCTGTCGGCTTCGTACGTGAATTCGGCCAACCTCGGAATCCCGATCGCGGTGTTCGTGCTCGGCGATGCCACGTTCGTCGCGCCGCTCCTGCTCTTTCAGATCGTCGTGTACTCCCCGATCGCCTTGACGATCCTCGATCTGACGGCCCTTCGCGGCGCGGATGCCGAGAAGCTCTCGTTGATCGACACCGTCACCGCCCCGTTCAAGAATCCGATCGTGCTCGCGGGCGCTGCGGGGTTGATCGTCGCGTTGATCGGTTGGGTACCGCCCCGGCCGCTGATGCAGCCTTTCGAATTGATCGGCGCGACGTCCGTACCCGGTGCGCTGTTGGCATTCGGGCTCTCGCTCTACGGCGTGCGGGTGCTGGAGAAGGGCTCGAGTCCACGCCGCGACGTCGCGCTGGCATCGACGCTCAAGATCGTGGTCCAACCTGTGCTGGCCTATCTGATGGCGCATTTCCTCCTCGGCATCGACGGTCATCAGTTGTTCGCCATCGTGGTCGTCTCGACGTTGCCGACGGCGCAGAACGTCTTCATCTATGCAAGCCGCTATCGGCGCGGAATGGTCCTCGCCCGAGACAGTGCCTTTGTCACCACTTTGGCGTCAATTCCCGCAATTGCGCTGGTCACAGCGCTACTCGCTTGAGCAGGGTTACGGTGGATTCATGCGTGTACTAACCCTCGCCGTTCTGGCCTGCCTTGCTGTGGCCGGATGCTCCGTCGGGGCCCAGACCACGGGGCCGGTTGCCGCACCGAATCCGATGGCGGCCAACGAAGCAAGTCCCGCCGACTGGTCGCTCGGAACCCCCGTTCCCGACGAGGTCGACGACAGCGAGATGGGCACGGAGTTCGACAGCCGCACCGACATCGTGGGTGCGACGGCCACCATGTTCGAATCGTGGTCCGAGGTCGACGATCACACGGTGGCAGTCCACTTCGTGACCGGTACTCCGGAGTGCTACGGCGCGTACGCAACCGTCGAAGAGACTGATACGACGGTGATCGTCACGCTCCGAACCGGAGCATTGCCGGAGGCCGCGGACAAGATGTGCATCTTGGTTGCCGTGTTCGGCAGCCTGGACGTTCCGCTGAGCCGACCGCTCGGCGATCGCCACGTCATCAACGGCTAGCCGCGCCTAAACGGCACAAGATCACCGATCGAACACTCCGTTTCGTCAGGTGTGGTGTGCGTCTCCTCGGGACAGACTGAAAACCGACACCCGTTCACTCGCTCGTCGGCATCTTTCGACTCGAGCGGTGCTCAACATGAAGGAGCTCGCAAGTGCCTACTCTCCAGAGAGACGTTGCAATCGTCGGCGCCGGCCCCTCTGGCCTGGCAGCTGCAACCGCGCTGCGCAAGGCCGGTTTGACCGTCGCTGTGATCGAAGCGCGCGACCGCGTCGGCGGCCGCACGTGGACCGACACCATCGACGGAGCAGTTCTGGAAATCGGCGGCCAGTGGGTCTCCCCCGACCAGACCGCGCTGATCTCCTTGCTCGACGAACTCGGCCTGAAAACTTTCGAGCGCTACCGCGAGGGCGAGTCCGTCTACATCTCGTCGGCAGGTGAGCGGACGCAGTACACGGGCGATTCCTTCCCCACGAACGACACCACGAAGAAGGAGATGGACCGTCTCATCGACGAGATGGACGATCTCGCAGCGCAGATCGGCGCCGAGGAACCGTGGGCACATCCCCTCGCCCGCGATCTCGACACAGTCTCCTTCAAGCAGTGGCTGATCAATCAGTCCGACGACGCCGAGGCACGTGACAACATCGGTCTCTTCATCGCCGGTGGCATGCTCACCAAGCCCGCCCACTCGTTCTCTGCCCTGCAGGCCGTACTCATGGCCGCTTCCGCAGGCTCGTTCTCCCATCTCGTCGACGAGGACTTCATCCTCGACAAGCGAGTGATCGGCGGAATGCAGCAGGTATCGATCCGCATGGCAGAGGCCCTCGGCGACGACGTCTTCCTCAACGCACCCGTGCGTACGGTGCAGTGGAACGAATCCGGTGCAACGGTGTTGGCGGACGGCGATGTTCGCGTCGAGGCAAGCCGAGTGATCCTGGCCGTACCGCCCAACCTCTACTCCCGGATCTCGTACGATCCCCCGCTGCCGCGTCGTCAGCACCAGATGCACCAGCACCAGTCCCTCGGCCTCGTCATCAAGGTTCACGCGGTGTACGAGACGCCTTTCTGGCGCGAAGACGGCCTCTCCGGCACCGGCTTCGGCGCGTCCGAGGTAGTGCAGGAGGTGTACGACAACACCAACCACGAGGACGATCGCGGCACCCTGGTCGCTTTCGTCTCCGACGAGAAGGCCGACGCGATGTTCGAGCTTTCCGTCGAGGAGCGTAAGGCCACGATTCTGGCCTCACTTGCCCGCTATCTCGGCCCGAAGGCCGAAGAGCCGGTTGTGTACTACGAATCCGACTGGGGCTCGGAGGAATGGACCCGCGGTGCGTACGCAGCGAGCTTCGACCTCGGAGGCCTGCACCGCTACGGCGCGGATTCCCGCACGCCCGTCGGCCCGATTCACTTCTCGTGCTCCGACATTGCGGCCGAGGGGTACCAGCACGTCGACGGTGCCGTTCGGATGGGTCAGCGAACCGCAGCCGACATCATCGCTCGCAGCAAGGCCTGACGGCCGCTTTGCCAAGTCTCGATCATTGCCCGGCAGTCACGATTGCCGGGCAATGATCGAGAGCAGTAGTTCGGCCCGAACCCTGGCCACTTCCAGCCGACAGTCGATCAGGCTCTCCACCTTCGCCATTCGGCTCCGCAGTGTGTGCCGGTGAACGCCCATCGTGATGGCGGCCGCTTCCCAGTGTCCGTTGGCCTCGAGAAATGCCCGCAGCGACGCCAGCAGTTCGGTGCCGTTGTCACGGTCGTAGTCCTCGATCGGTGTGATCATCGTTTCCGCCAGCGTGTTGAGCACTTCACGCGTCGAATCGAAAGACAGCAGCACACTTCCGGTCAGAGCTGCGAATTCCAAAGGCTCGCCACCGATTTCCGCCGCCGACGCACACAGCTGGGACTGTTCGACGGCGACCGCCAGCGCAGCGACCACCCGTCGCGCGCTCAAGCCGACACGAAGCGCGCGAAGATCCGACCTCGATACCCCGCCGAGCAACTCTCGGGCGAACTCGACGTCGTCGGTTCCACGCAGCAGCACCGTGACGCGAGTGTCGTTGATCCGCGAGAACAACTGCCGCCCCGCCTTGTTCATGAACTCGGCAATCTCGGCTCCGACGCGTCCCGCTACGTCGGACGTGTCGGCAAGAACTGTCAATCCTCGGATCATTCCCTCACCGTCGGCGGCCTGCCTGATCTGTTGCCACGCCGGCGCCGGGTCGCGATCCTCGGTGAGCAGCAGCCCGAGGGCGTGCGAATTCAACTGATCCTGAGTAGCACGCAGACGCGCGGGTTTCTCGAAGTCCAACGCCAACAACGAGTTCGCGTGACCGAGCAGTATCTGATCGACGTAGCTGAGCGCCGAAGCACTGATCACCGCCAGGTATCCGTACGGCGTTCGCCCGACGCTGATCTGCTGCACCGCGATCGACGCTCCAGACCTTGCGAGCGTCACGCTACTAGAGGCACCGCCCCCGAGAGTTGCTCGCAGTTCGTCGATCACGTCGTCCGTCGGCAGTTGAGGTGAGCTCTCGAGAACTCTTCCGGCGACGTCGAGAAGAAGCACCGTCGCCGAGGTTGCGATCGCCAGTTCACGCACGGTCGCAGCCGTTCCGCCGGAAATGACGGCACGCGTCATCCGCGGTTGCGCCCGCGACGCCCGGAGGACAGCTTCATATTCCTGCTCTGCCAACCGGCTCATCACACGCTTGACGACGGCAGCAAAAGGCGTCGGCAGCGGCACCTCGATCAGCGGGAGTCCGATCTCGTCGGCGACGGCCACCAGATCGGCCGGGACCTCGGGGTACGAGAGCCCGGTTCCGAATCCCACCGCCGCCACTCCCGCCGCGTCGAGCATCCGGAGATAGCGGCCGCGCTTTTGCTGAGTGGACGGCAATCGGATGCCGGTGGTGAGGATGAATTCGCCGCCGGTCAACCATCGAAACGGGTCGAGCAACTCCGTGGCGTGCGCGAATGTGATTTCGCGACCGACACCCTGGGCGCCACCTTTGAGTTCCAGCGCGAGATCCGGCTGCGCCAACATCCACCGCACAGCGATCGTCATGGGCAGGACTGTACAACTCGGTGCGTCGGGGATCAAAGATTTCACCTTTTTGGCAGCTGCCTTTACTTGTGAGTCAGCGCACACTTGCTCACACACGCCCCACAAAGTGCGAGTTCCGTGCTGATCACCTCGGCCGGAACTCGTTCGACCTCGAGAGGAACCGGTACCGATGTCGATCGTCGTACTCGAGAACTACATCAACGGTGAATTCGTCGCCTCAGCCGCGACGGAAACACTCGACCTGATCAACCCCGTGGACGAGAGTGTGGTCGGGCGTACGCCGGTCTCCACGAAGGAAGACGTCGACGCCGCCGTCGAAGCCGCACAGAGAGCATTCGAGACCTGGGGCAAGACGACGCCGAGCGTGCGGCAGGCTGCACTCCTCAAGCTCGCCGACGCCATCGAAGCGCACAGCGACGAAATCGTCGCAGCCGAAAGCGCCAACACCGGCCAGGCTCACCAGATGATCGCCGACGAAGAGGTCAAGGTCGGAGCCGATCAGATGCGGTTCTTCGCCGGAGCCGCACGACTTCTCGAAGGCAAGGCGGCCGGAGAGTACATGGAGGGTTTCACCTCCTACGTCCGTCGTGAGCCGATCGGCGTCGTCGGTCAGGTCACTCCATGGAACTACCCGTTCATGATGGCGCTGTGGAAGATCGGGCCCGCCCTCGCGGCCGGCAACACGATCGTCCTCAAGCCCAGCGACACCACACCGGGCAGCACGCTGGTCCTGGCGAAGCTCTCGAAGGGCATCCTGCCGGACGGCGTGTTCAACGTCGTGCTCGGCAACGGCGGAACCGGAGCGACGTTGGTGGAGAACCCGGCCCTCGGTCTCGTCTCGATCACCGGTTCGGTGCGGGCGGGCATCGCTGTCGCCGTGTCCGCAGCACAGCAACTCAAGCGCGCGCACCTCGAACTGGGCGGCAAAGCGCCGGCGATCGTCTTCGGCGACGTCGACATCGAGAAGACCGCCACCGGCATCGCCGAGGCAGCGTTCTTCAACGGCGGCCAGGATTGCACCGCGGCCACTCGCGTGATCGTTCACGAGTCCATCCACGATCAGCTCGTCGAAGCCCTCGTCCGGAACGCCGAGAAGCTGCGCCCCGGAGCGCCTTCCGATCCTGATGCCTTCTACGGCCCGCTCAACAACATCAATCACTTCAACGCCGTGAGCGACAAGATCGCGAACCTGCCGGCGTCGGCCAAGATCGTTACCGGCGGAAAGCGTTCGGGCGAAACCGGATTCTTCTTCGAGCCGACCGTCATCACCGGCGTCGCGCAATCGGACGACATCGTGCAGGAAGAGACTTTCGGTCCTATCCTCACAGTCCAGAGCTTCTCCGACGAGAAGGAGGCGATCACGCTTGCCAACGACGTTCGGTTCGGCCTGGCCTCGAGCATCTGGACCAAGGATCACGGTGTCACGCAACGCGTCTCCGCTGCTCTCGACTTCGGTGCGGTGTGGATCAACTGCCACATCCCGCTCGTCGCCGAAATGCCGCACGGCGGCTTCAAGTATTCCGGTTACGGCAAGGATCTCTCGGCCTACGGAGTCGAGGACTACACCCGTCTCAAGCACGTCATGAGTTCGCACGACTGAGTCGCCGCCCCTCCTGCTGTGCGCCTTTATCAACCCCCCGCGGTTAATAAAGGCGCACAGCAGATTCCTCCAATCCGGAAAAGAGCCACCATGCGCCTTATCGTCGGATACCTCGCCACACCCAGCGGTAAAGACGGGCTGGTCCTCGGGGCCCAGCTCGCGCGCAGTCTCGGCGCGCAACTCGACATCTGCATGGTCCTCCCACCGGATCGGACACTGCCGGCCAAGGTTCCCTCGGAAGCCGGCTACGACGACATCCTCGCCGCGCGTGCACACGACTGGCTCGCCGAGGCGAAAGCGTCGGTGCCCGAGGACATCCAGGTGGAAGTACACCTGAGCTTCCACGAGTCGTTCGCTCAGGGCCTGCTCGACGAAGTGGACCGACTGAATGCGCTCGCGATCGTGGTGGGAGCTTCCGGCGACGGTTTGCTCGGCCGTCACGCGATAGGTTCGGTCTCGACCGAACTGCTTCACTCCGCCCACGTCCCGGTAGCACTGGCGCCTCGCGGAACGCGGCACTCGGCGGCCACTGCGATACGAGAGGTCACCTGTGCACTCGGCACCCGTGTCGGCGCCGACATCGTCTTGAACACCGCCGTGCGCGCCAGCGAACTGATGCAGGTTCCGTTGCGACTGGTCTCACTGGTAGCGCTCGACCCCCAGAACGATCTGCGAGATCATCGCGACACCGCCGAGTCGGCCAGGGAGCGTGCACGAAATCACGCTCAGGACACACTCGACGTCGCAAGAGCCGCGCTCCCCGCGGAGTTCCCCATCGAGGTCATCATTGCCGACGGATCTACCGTGGAATCGGCAGTGCGTCAACTGGACTGGCAGGACGGCGACCTCGTGATGGTCGGTTCAAGTCGCCTCGCACAGCCCCGCAAACTGTTCCTGGGCTCCACCGCCGCCAAGATGCTGCGCGTACTGCCCGTACCCATGGTCGTAGTGCCCAAGCACGAATTCACCCAGCCGGAGGCACTGTCATGACCAGCACCGAACTGAGTTCCAAAGGCCTCGCCACCGGCAAGATCGGCATGATCTCCGGCGCGGTGCTCGGAATCTCCTCCGTGGCACCGGGTTACACCCTGACGGCCAGCATCGGATTGATCGTCGCTGCGGTCGGTCTCAAGATGCCCGCCATCTTCATCGCCGGCTTCATCCCGATGTTCCTCACCGCGTACGCGTACCGCGAACTGAACTCCGACACTCCTGACTGCGGAGCGTCATTCACGTGGTCCACCAAGGCATTCGGACCGTACGTCGGCTGGATGTGCGGCTGGGGCATGGTGATCGCCACCATCATCGTGCTCTCGAACCTCGCTGCAATTGCCGTCGACTTCTTCTATCTGTTCATCGCGCGGGTGGCCGACAATCCCTCCATCGCCGATCTGCCGGGCAATAAATTCGTCAACGTCGGCACCACACTGGTGTTCATCGCGTTGGCCACCTGGATTGCCAGTCGGGGAATCACCACCAGCGAGCGCGTACAGTTCGCGCTCGTCGGCTTCCAGATGGTGCTGCTGGTCGTCTTCGCCGTCGTTGCACTGGTTCACGTCGGCGCCGGCGACGCCCCGGCCGGATTGTCCTTCGACCTGAGTTGGTTCAACCCGTTCAGCGGACTCGCCATCGGTGCGTTTGTCATCGGACTCACCGGATCGATCTTCGCGTTCTGGGGCTGGGATACCTGTCTCACGCTGGGCGAGGAGTCGAAGAACCCCAAGAAGACCCCCGGCCGCGCCGGTTTGCTCTGTGTCGCAACCATTCTCCTTACCTACCTGCTGGTCGCCGTTGCCGCGATGATGTACGCCGGCGTCGGCGAGGAAGGCCTCGGCCTCGGCAATCCCGACAACTCCGAGAACGTCTTCGGCGCTCTGGCCGACCCGGTCCTGGGCAACTGGGGCGGAATGCTTCTGTTCCTCGCGGTCTTCGTCTCTTCAGTCGCCAGCCTGCAGACCACGTTCCTGCCCGCGGCACGAACCATGCTCGCCATGGGTGCATACGGAGCTTTCCCCAAGAAGCTCGCCGAGGTCTCGCCTCGGTTCCTGGTGCCGTCGTACGCGACCGTCGTGGCCGGCGCGGTAACCGCAGTGTTCTACAGCGTCGTCACGTTCCTGTCCGAAAGTGCTCTGCTCGACACGATCGCCGCACTCGGCATCATGATCTGCTGGTACTACGGCATCACCGCATTCGCGTGCGTGTGGTACTTCCGCAAGACGCTTTTCGAGAGCGTACGAAACTTCGTCTTCCGGCTCGCGTTCCCACTCATCGGTGGCCTCATGCTGCTTGCGGTGTTCGTCATTTCGGTCCAGGAGAGTATGAATCCGGACAATGCTAGCGGAGCATCCATCGGCGGAATCGGCCTGGTCTTCTTCCTCGGCTTCGGAATCCTCATCCTCGGCGCGGTCCTGATGATGGTCATGCGAGTGCGCAATCCCGAGTTCTTCGAGGGCAAGACCCTCAACCGCGACACGGAGGCTCTGCGCGACGAGAACGACCTCAGCGTGTCCTAGGAGACAGTAGATTCGGGGGCCTGCGCGATCAGGCCCGCCATCAACACGCGCAAGCCGAATTCGAAGGCGGCGTCGGCACGTTCGGGATTTTTCCCGGACGTTGCCAACGCCGCCTTCATCGCGTCGTTGGCTTCGGGTCCCGACGCCCACTGGACGTCCGGCGCCGCCAGGTCCAGGGCCGAACCGAGAACAAAACTGTCGACGGTCGTGATCGCGTGCAGTGTTTCGGTCGGGTCGAAGCCACCATCGGCAAATGCCTGCGCCAATGCGTTGTAGAGGGTGAACGCCACACCGGCCTGCACCGTCTGGGCCGTGAAGAGCGGAATCAGACGAGGATGCGCGGCGTAGCTTCGCCGGTACTCGGCTGCCAGCGCCGCGACGGTCTCACTCCAGGTCCCCGAGGCCGACTCGACGTCGATTCCTGCCATCAGCTGAGCCCTCATCAGTTCGACGATCTCGGCTCGTCCGGAAACGTGGTTGTAGAGCGAGGACGGTCGAACCTTCAGTCTTGCGGCGAGTCCCGGCATGGTGAAGTCGCCGGATTCGTCCACCGACTCGATCGCTGCCTCGGTGATGATCGCCGGTGAGAGCAGTCGTTGCGATGGCCGCGGCATATGTCCTCCTGTAGTGATCCACACCGTTCGGGGCGCTGCAAAAAACAATTCCTCGAAAGTCCTTGATCAATCAGCGCTCACCCACCATACTTAACGAATCACATTCGTTTTACGTTGAACGTCGAATACCCGAGCACCGAGGAAACCCCATGCTGACGATCACCGCCCTCACCCCACCCGAGTCACCGGCCGCGACTTCGCCGTCCACGTCCACCCCTCTGCGTGTAGGTCTCGTCCAACATCGCTGGCACGAGGACCAAGACGACCTCCACGCTGAATTGAGCGAAGGCATTGCGTCCGCAGCGAAGCTGGGCGCTTCCGTGGTCTTTCTTCCGGAGCTGACGCTCAGCCGCTACCCCGCCTCCACCCCGGCCGGCGACAATCCCGGACGCGCGGCGGAAGACCTGCTCACCGGACCCACTTTCGCCTTCGCCACCAAGGCCGCCGCGGAGAACCAGGTTCTCGTTCACGCGTCGTTGTACGAGCGCAGCGACGCCGAGGACGGCCTGGGCTTCAACACCGCGATCCTGGTCTCGCCCGGGGGTGAACTTCTCGGTCGTACCCGCAAGCTCCACATTCCGGTGACGGCCGGGTACTACGAGGACACGTACTTTCGCGGCGGTCCGTCCGAGGACGCATACCCCGTTCACGAGGCACTCGGCGCCAAGTTCGGACTCCCGACATGCTGGGACGAGTGGTTCCCCGAGGTCGCACGTGCATACTCCCTCGCCGGTGCCCAGGTCCTGGTGTACCCGACGGCGATCGGCTCGGAACCCGATCACCCGAACTTCGACACCCAACCGCTGTGGCAGCAAGTGATCGTCGGAAACGGTATCGCCAACGGCACTTTCATGGTTGTCCCCAATCGCCACGGCAGTGAAGGTCTCATCACCTTCTACGGTTCGTCGTTCATCTCGGACCCGTACGGACGCATCCTCGTTCAGGCTCCGCGCGACGAATCAGCCGTCCTGGTCGCAGATCTCGACCTGCAGCACCGTGAAGACTGGCTTGCGCTGTTCCCGTTCCTGGCCACTCGCCGACCCGACACCTACTCGGCCCTGACCGCACCGGTGAACACTGCAGGAGCCAACCGATGACCTGGCGCATGCCCGCGGAAAGTGAACCGCACGAACGTACCTGGATGGCGTACCCGAGCGCCGGATACTCTCTCGGGGACACCGCGGAAGAACAGCACGAAGCGCGCTCGACGTGGGCGGCCGTCGCCCACGCCGTCGCCGAATTCGAGCCGGTCACCGTCGTCGTCGATCCCGCCGAAGTCGAAGAAGCACGAAAGTACCTGTCCGAGAAGGTCGACATCGTCGAGGCACCTCTCGACGACGCGTGGATGCGCGACATCGGGCCGACGTTCGTCCTGTCCGACGAAGGCCGTCTCGGCGGAGTCAACTGGGTGTTCAACGGCTGGGGTGCACAGGATTGGGCGCAGTGGGACAAGGACTCGAAGATCGGCGCATTTGTCGTCGAACAATCCGGTGCCCAGTTGATCGACTCACCAATCGTCAACGAGGGCGGCGGTATTCAAGTCGACGGTCTCGGCACCGTCTTGGTCACCGAAACCGTCCAACTCGATCCGGGACGAAACCCCGACCTGACGAAGGCCGACATCGAGGCCGAACTCGCCCGCACCATCGGCGCCAAGCACGTGATCTGGCTTCCCCGCGGGTTGACCCGCGATCAGGAGACCTACGGAACGCGCGGACACGTCGACATCGTCGCTGCCATCTCTTCCCCCGGAGTGGTACTCGTCCATGACCAACGCAATCCGGTGCACCCCGACTACGCCGTCAGCAAGACGATCATCGAGTTGTTCGAAAGCTCGACGGACGTCGGCGGCCGGCCGTGGAAGGTCATTCGGGTACCCGCTCCCGAAATCCTGCGCGACGACGAGGGATTCGTCGACTACAGCTACATCAACCATCTCGTGGTCAATCGCGGAGTGATTGCCTGCAGCTTCGACGATCCGGCCGACGCCGAAGCGGCCCGGATCCTTGCGGCCGCCTACCCCGGGCGCACCGTCGTCACCGTCGACGCCAGACCGCTGTTCGAACGTGGCGGCGGCATCCACTGCATCACCCAGCACCAGCCCGCTGAACAAGACTGACGGCGGCAGAATTAGCGGCGACCTCGCATGTAGTCACTCACGACCGCGGCGCCGAGGCCGTCCAGGTCCGGCGCGATGACGCGTCCACCCACACGGTGCGCCATCCGGTCGACCACCCTGGCCAGACCTGGATCCTCACCGAGGCGGAAGAACGTGACCTTGGCGCCCAGCCTGGCCACCGCGTCGAGTGCTCGAACCGTCAAACCGAGGGTTCGCGCACTCGGCGGGTAGTCGAACCTGGCTTCTCCGTCCGCTTCGAGATGAGCCGTCGGCTCACCGTCGGTGACGATCAGTACCACCGGCTGTGCGTTGGAGTGGCGTCGAAGATGCCTGGCCGCCAACAACAGTGCGTGGTGCAGGTTGGTTCCCTGGTCCCACGCGCCGTCCAAACCAGCGAGCTCCGACGGGCTCAGCACGTGCGCGTGGCGTCCGAAGGCGATCAACTGGAGTTCGTCGCTGCGAAATCGCGTACTCACCAGATGATTGAGTGCCAGAGCGGTGCGCTTCATCGGCACCCAGCGATCTTCCATCACCATCGAGAACGACGTGTCCACCAGGAGAGCAACCGCAGCCTGACTGCGCTGTTCGGTTTCGGCCACCTCGACATCGACGACGCTCAGCCGCACCGGCATTCGGCCCGGGTCACGCAGGACGGCGTTGGTGATGGTTCTCGTGACGTCCCACGGTTCCGTGTCCCCGAATTCCCATTCGCGGGACGCTCCGGTCGGTTCACCCATCGCACCGGCCCGACGCGTATCGCGTTGACCGGTTCGTGACGACAGTTGCCCGGCGACATCGCGCAGAGCAGTCTGTCCGAGCTGTCGCATGGCTTTGGGCGACAAGCGCCATTGACCATCCGGTGCACGATCGAAGAAACCCTGTTCCTGCAAAGCCTTTTCGAGATCGGCCAGGGTGCGAGCATCAGCGGCGGCTTCGTCGCCGAGTTGCCGCGCGAGTAGCTCGGGGTCGATGTCGTCGAGCGCCGCGCCCGCGTATTGCTGCGACAGTTGATCCGCCAAGGATTCCAGCTCGGCGATGTCCTGCAGGGCACCGGTCCCCTCACCCAACCCCATTCCGTTGTCGCCGCGGAACTGTTGCGAACCTTCCCAGTCCTCACCCGGCCGAGCCGCCTGAAGGAACTGGTCGAGTTGACTCAGCTCACTCATCAGGCTCGGATCACCGAACGCCTGCTGCGCCAACGCATCCAACTCGTCACGCTGCTCCTGCGAGAGCGAGTTCCGCAATCGTTGTGCAGCCGCCGCGCGCTGCGCCAAAGAATCCAGAAGTTCCTCGACGTTGCGCGGGTTGTCCGGGAAATACTGCCCGTGCTTGTCCATGAACTCCGCGAACTGCTCCGCAGTGTCGACGCCGCGAGAGTGCGCGTCGAGCAGTTGATTCAGATCAGCCAGCATCTGGCGTATCTGCTCACGATCCTCGTCGGTGGCGCCCTCGAGTGCCTGCTTCATTCCCGAGAAGCGTTGATCGAGAACCTCACGTCCGAGCAGATCACGAATCTTCTCGAAATCCGCGCGAGCCTGTTCGCTGCGCCAGTTGTAGTCGGCCAGATCTTGCACGGCCTGAGCTGTCGACGGCGGTAACTCCTCGATCCGCATTTCGTTGAATCGTGCGTCGTCGTCGAGAGCACGTGCCAGTTCTTTGCGCTCTTCGAGCACCGCCTTGTCGAGAAGCTTACGAACCTCGTCGAGCGTTCCGTCGAGATTGTTGCGGCGTAGCAACTCACGTCGGCGCCGGTTCGCCTGGGCAGCAAGGTCGTCGAGCCCGCGCATGTCCCGGTTGCCTCGGCGCAGGAGCTCTCGGAGGGCATGGCGCGGCGACGTGCCCGACAACACGTCGTCGCCGATTGCTGCCAGGGCCTCGCGCAGATCCACGGGAGGCGCGAGCGGATCGGGACCACCGTCGTAAGGCCCGTACCGCGGATTGTGGATCATCACTGCCCCTTACGAATATACCGAGCGGCCGCCCGGGCCTTGATCTTTGGAGATCCGGCGCGCGAGGTAAAGCCCTTCGAGGGCAAGTTCGGCACCGGCGGCACGCTCGCCGTCGGATTGCGCACCGAGACGTTCGGCTACTTCGTCCAGGACCTCGAGGTCCGGAAGCTCGTCGAGAAATGCCTTGGCCGTGACAGATTCACCGGTGACGATCGTGTTGCCCATCTCCACCGCAGCAACCAGCATCCCCAGGTCGATCCCGCCGAGACGTACCCGAACCGTATCGGCGGTCGCGCGACGCAGCAGGTGCTCGAGCACCTCCAGTTCCCGTCCCTCTTCACCGGATTCGAACTCGACCTTGCCGCGAAGAACCTCGACCACGGACTCGAGATCGACGGGCCGTGCAACAGGATCGGCTTCGCCGAGCACCGCTGCCCGTCGTACCGCGGCGGCACTGACGGTTTCCGCGCCGGCGACGGCAAAGCGTGCCGACACACCCGATCGCTGATCCACCGAGGTGGATTCGCGGAGCAGGCGAGTGAATCTGGCAAGAATTTCGAGAAGGTAGTCGGGCACCTCCGCGGCCAGGTGCGCCTCCTGCTCGATCACCGCGATCTCGCCCGCCAACTCGACGGGGTAGTGAGTACGGATCTCGGCGCCGAAGCGGTCCTTGAGTGGTGTGATGATGCGCCCGCGGTTGGTGTAGTCCTCGGGGTTGGCGCTCGCGACCAGAAGAACGTCCAACGGAAGCCGAAGCGTGTACCCGCGGACCTGGATGTCCCGCTCTTCCATCACGTTGAGCAACGAGACCTGGATGCGTTCGGCGAGGTCGGGGAGCTCGTTGATGGCCACGATTCCGCGATGCGCGCGAGGCACGAGGCCGAAGTGAATGGTCTCCGGATCGCCGAGGCTCCGGCCTTCGGCAACCTTGACCGGATCGACGTCGCCGATCAGGTCGGCGACCGAGGTATCCGGCGTCGCCAACTTCTCGGAGTACCGCTCGCTGCGGTGGCGCCAGGCGATCGGGAGGTCGTCGCCCAGTTCCTTGGCTCGACGTATCGAAGCCGGGGTGATCGGCTCGTACGGGTGCTCCCCCAGTTCCGAGCCTTCGATGACGGGCGTCCACTCGTCGAGCAGGAGCCCGAGGGTGCGAAGCAACCTCGTCTTTCCCTGACCTCGTTCGCCGAGCAGAACCACGTCGTGGCCGGCGATCAGCGCCCGCTCGAGTTGCGGGGCGACCGTGTCCTCGAACCCGACTATCCCGGGCCAGGGGTCACGGCCGTCCCGCAACGCGGCGAGAAGATTCTCTCGTAGTTCTTCCTTGACACTTCGCTGTACGTGTCCGGAGGCGCGTAGCTCTCCGAGGGTTTTTGCGACAGTCACCACTCCACGCTACGAGTGTTTGCGGGGTTTCGCCTCTCGCCGAGGAAGTTCGGTCGCTCAGCCCTCGATGTTCTCGGGATTCATCCAGATGATTTCCCAGATGTGGCCGTCGGGATCCTGGAAGCTGCGGCTGTACATGAAGCCGTGATCCTGCGTCGCGTTACCTTCGGAACCGCCGGTCTCGAGCGCCTTGTCGACGAGGGCGTCGACGGCCTCACGGGTCTCGGCCGAGAGACCGAGCAGCGCTTCCGTCGACGTCGAGGTGTCGGCGATGCCCTTGGTGGTGAAGGTCTTGAAGAAGGGCTCGGCCAACAGCATCACGACGATGGTGTCACTGATGACCATCGACGACGCGTTCTCGTCGGAGAACTGCGTGTTCTTGGAGTATCCGAGGCCCTCGTAGAAGGTGGTGGCCTTGCCGAGGTCCTTGACGGGCAGGTTGAGGAAGAACATCGGCTGCGGGTTTGTCGCCATGAAAGGTCCTTTCCGAGACTTTGCTGTGCGCCTTTATTAACCGCCGGCGGTTAATAAAGGCGCACAGTAGACCTAAACTCCACCCATGGATACCTGGGTGTTGCCGGCCATGCTCGGCCTCGGACTCGCCGCAGCGTCCGGAATGCGAACCTTCCTGCCCCTGCTGATGCTCAGCGCTGCCGTCCACTTCGAACTGTTCGGGATCACCGTCGGTGAGTCGATGCGGTGGATCGGATCGACCGGCGCGCTGGTGGCATTGGCAATCGCCGCGGTGGTCGAACTGGGTGCCGACCTCATTCCGTTCGTGGACAACGCACTCTCGGTGATCGGGAACGTCACGGGGCCGATCGCCGGAGTGATCGCGGCCTGGGCGGCCTTCAGCCATCTCGACCCTGCGATGGCCGCGTTGGCGGGCATCATCGTCGGAGCGCCGACGGCGTTGACGTTCAGCGCCGCGCAGACCGGCACTCGCGCGGTCAGTACGGCCACTACCGGTGGGCTGGCAAATCCCGTCGTTTCCGTCATCGAGGATGTGCTGACTTTCTTCACTTCCTTGATCGCGATGATCTTGCCGCTCCTGATCATTCCCCTGCTCGCCGCGCTCTTGTGGTTCAGCTGGCGTGGCTGGCGTCGTGTCCGGAGTCTGCGCACCGACTGACCGCACCGACCTGGTAGACAAGTCGTCATGTCCGACACCGAGATCTCGTTCCAATCCGGCGACGTCACCCTGTACGGGAGTCTTCGCCTGGCCGCCTCACCCGACGCCCCTGCCCCGGCCGCGCTGATTCTGGCCGGCAGCGGCCCCACCGATCGCAACGGCGACAGCGCCCTCCTCGAAGGCGACATCGGAACTCTGCGGTTCATCGCGGATCTTCTTGAAAATCAAGGCATTTCAAGCCTGCGTTACGACAAGCTCGGCAGCGGCGAAACCGCCCTCGGCGACTACGAGATCGAGGACATCGCCGATCTCGGCTTCAACACTTTTGTCGACGCCGCCTCCGACGGACTGGACTACCTCGCCGGGCAACCCGGTGTCGATCCCGAGCGCTTGTTCGTGGTCGGACACAGCGACGGCGCCGTAGTCGCACTGGCCCTCGCCACCGCGAAGGAGGGCGCCAGAGTCAGTGCCCTCGCACTGCTCGAGCCACTGAGCGTCAGACTTCTCGATCTACTCACGACGCAGATTCACCGCCAGCTCGATGCGGTCGTCGGCGCCGGTCAGTTACCGGTCGAACTGGCTGACGAACTGCGCGTCGCGCTCGCCGATGCCGTCGAGTCGCTGCGATCCGAGGGCACTGTTCCGGATGACCTGCCCGAGCCGCTGCAGAATGCGGGACTCGTACACGCCAATGCCAAGGCACTCGCCGAGGAAGACGCATTGGACCCGGTTGCGCTCGTGGCGGCGCTACCGGCGGGCATGCCCGTTCTCACGAGCTGCTCGGACAAGGACATCCAAGTCATTCCCGCCGATGTCGCGGCACTCGACGCCGCGCTCTCACATACAGCGCTGACTTCCGTGCGGATGCGCAACGCCAACTTCGTACTCAAGGACATCGGCGACGAACAGTCCACCGGTGCCGACTACGTCGCGCCGCTTCCGTACTCGGCAGAGTTCTCGGAGCCCTTCACAGCGTGGGTCCGTTCGTTCTCCTGATCACGTACAGACCGAACGTCCTCTTTTTCAGGTAGAAAGTTCCCTCCGCGAACCATCGCGGAGGGAATTCTGCTTTCTACGCCTGACCTGCAATGAAGACTCTTTCAATCCAGCGAACCTGGGGACAGAAGTCACCCGGAGTTTACGTTCGCGGCGCTTTTTATTGGTGCGAACCCTCGATCCGTGCTGTACGGTCATCCATTAACCAGCAACGCCACACAGAAAGGAACGGACATCATGTCGCTACACCCGCACGTCGTATCCGTACCTTCGTGGCGCAGCTGCACCGCAGACAAGCACATTTTTTCGGCCGCAATGTCGGCCAAGCACATGGGCAACAAGCGCGGTGTACCCCGAGAATGATCCCCAGTTTCACCGGATTCGTTCTCGGGCACCCAGGGCAAACGCCTCGGGTGCCTTTTCTTTTACCTTTCACACGCAGGAGCACCACATGAAACTTCGAGTCAACCAACTGTCCATCGCGCCGCCGTATGTCGATCTGCCCGGTGACCTCACCGGATACGCCGTCACCCTGGATCTTTCACACTCCGATGCGGCCCACGAAGCTACCCTCGGCGCATTGATCAGCGAGATCCGCAGTCGCGGAGCCTCACGCGTGGTCATCACCGGCTCACCGCGCGAACTCCAGGGCACCCACAGCAGCGCCGCCTGAAAGACCCGGGCGGCCTGAATGCAGAACGGGCCCCGAACTCCCGTTGAGGAGTCGAGGCCCGCTACCGAGGCAGGAGTCAGTGCGCGAAGTGGCGCGCACCGGTCAGATAGAGAGTGACACCGGCTTCCTTGGCTGCGGCAATCACTTCGTTGTCGCGAACCGAACCACCCGGCTGCACAACAGCCTTGACGCCGGCGTTGAGCAGCACCTGCAGACCGTCAGGGAACGGGAAGAACGCGTCCGAAGCTGCAACCGAACCTACGACGCGGTCACCGGCTCGCTGAACAGCCAGATGCGCTGCATCGACGCGGTTGACCTGGCCCATACCGACGCCGACGGACGCGCCGCCGGAGGCCAGCAGGATCGCGTTGGACTTCACCGAACGGCTGGCGCGCCAAGCAAATTCGAGGTCAGCGAGAGTCTCGGCATCGGCAGCCTCACCGTTGGCGAGGGTCCAGTTGGCCGGGTTGTCGCCGTCGGCGTCCAGGACGTCGCGCTGCTGGAGCAACGTACCGCCGGAGATCGGACGCAGTTCGATTCCGGTAGCGGTCGGAGCGGCTGCCTTCAGAACACGAATGTTCTTCTTACGCTGCAGAACCTCGACAGCTCCGTCTTCGTACGAGGGCGCGATGACGACCTCGGTGAAGATGTCGGCGATCTGCTCGGCCAGTTCGACGGTGACCTCGCGGTTGGCAGCGATCACACCACCGAAAGCACTGACCGGATCGCAAGCATGCGCCTTGCGGTGGGCGTCGGCGATGTCGGTGCCGATGGCGATGCCACACGGGTTGGCGTGCTTGATGATTGCGACGGCCGGATCAGTGAAGTCGTACGCTGCGCGCCACGCTGCGTCGGAGTCCGTGTAGTTGTTGTACGACATCTCCTTGCCGTGCAACTGCTCCGCCTGAGCCAAACCTGCAGGCGCAGCCGGGTTTTCGTACAGCGCAGCGTCCTGGTGCGGGTTCTCGCCGTAGCGAAGAACAGCGCTGCGGTTCCAGGTAGCACCGACCCAGGCCGGGAACAGCGAGCCGTCCTCGTCAGCGGCGATCGTGCTCGTCATCCAGCTCGCAACAGCGACGTCGTACGACGCAGTGTGCTGGAAAGCCTGCGCTGCAAGCACAGTGCGCTCACGCAAGGTGAATCCGCCACCGGCAACGGCAGTCAGGACGTCGGCGTAACGAGCCGGATCGACCACGACGGCAACCGAGGGATGGTTCTTGGCTGCAGCACGCACCATCGACGGGCCGCCGATGTCGATCTGCTCGACACACTCGTCCGGGCTAGCGCCCGAGGCAACCGTCTCGGTGAAGGGGTACAGGTTCACGACCACCAATTCGAAGGTCGCGATGCCGAGTTCCTCGAGCTGAGCGAGGTGATCCGGCTTGCGGGTATCGGCGAGAACGCCGGCGTGGACGCGCGGATGCAGCGTCTTCACACGGCCTTCGAGGCATTCCGGGAATCCGGTCAGAGCCTCGACCGGCGTCACGGGGATTCCGGCGTCGGCGATCTTCGACGCGGTCGAACCGGTCGAGACCAACTCGACACCGGCCTCGTGCAGGCCCGTGGCCAGCTCGATCAGACCACTCTTGTCGTAGACGCTGACAAGTGCACGGCGCACAGCCTTGCGTTCACTCACTGGGGATCACGGCCTTTCGTCCATCGGAAACCACTCCGCGCGTAGCAACAGCGGCGATGACGTCCGCCAACAACCGTCGCTCCACAATTTTGATGCGTTCATGCAACGAAGACTCGGTGTCGTCGTCATGCACCGGCACAGCTTCCTGCGCCAAGATCGGCCCGGTATCAACTCCGCCGTCGACGAGATGCACCGTGGAACCGGTGACCTTCACGCCGTACGCCAGAGCGTCGGGAACCGCGTGCGCGCCGGGAAAGGCAGGCAGCAACGCGGGATGAGTGTTGATGATTCGGCCGCCGAAACGCTCGAGAAAGCTGGGGCCGAGGATTTTCATGAAGCCTGCGCTGACCACGAGATCGGGTTCGTACTCGGCCACTGCTGCTGTCAGCGCCTCGTCCCAGGCGGCACGATTTTCGTAGGTCTTGATCGAGACCTTGAAGGACGGGATCTTCGAATCCGCAGCGTGCTCGGCGGCGAGGCAGTCACGATCTACACCGACGGCAACGATCTCGGCGGGGTATCCCTCGGCATGCGAAGCGTCGATCAGCGAAGTCAGCAGGGTTCCCGCGCCGGAAGCGAGTACGACTACCCGCGCGACCGAGTCGCGAAATTGGACCCTGTCGGGCATTGTCGGCTGCGGATTGTCGGCCGAGGCAGTCAGCGCACTACTCCTGAGAACTGGAAGATGATGCGGCCGGAGTATCGGCCGCATGACAGCCTAGTCGCTGGACTCCTGCGGCTTCGAGGGCAGGTCGGTCTCCGGCTCGGCCCCGGCTGTGGGGTCCGCCTCGGGTGCCGCGACAACCTCCGCGTCGACTACTTCGATCTCGACGGTTTCCTCTGTCACTACCTGCACGGGTTCGCCTGATTCTTCGACAATTTCGGCTTCGACGACCTTGGTCACTACCACCGCAGATTCCTGGGCGAGCACTTCGTCGGCGTTTTCGTCGTCCTCGCCATCCGTTGTGGCCGCGGCCGTGATCGCAAGTTCGGGCTCGGATTCTCGAGCCGCTTCAGCCGTCGGCGGCGCAACCTCGTCCTTCATGTGTCCGCGGTGTGAGAACCACATCGCGAACAGCGCCGAGACGGTTCCGAACAATCCCAGCCACGCAAAAGTCAGAAGACCGAAGCCCCACCACAGGACCTCGACGGTGCCGAACTGCCCGAGGTCTCCCCCCGCAGCAAGGGCAAGCAGAGCCATGACGACGCCGGCACCGGCAGCTGCCGTCAGCACTGCGAGCACACTGTCCTGCCCGGCGATGCGTCGAGCGCAATCGCGGCCGAGCATCACACCCACCGCAGCCGGAACGATCAACAGCACCGGCCAGATTCCGCCGGCGACGCCTTCCGGAACCGCTCCGAGAAGGGGCAAGGGTGGCAGATCTCCACCGATGTTGCCGAACACGCTGATGGAGACGTTTCCGAAATCGGCCGTCGATCCCGTCATCACCGCGGCTGCACCGACCACGAGGTTCGGCAGGTAGAGCAGCGACAACACCGTCAATCCCAGCACGCCGACAAACCCGTTGCCTCGTGCGAGTAGGTCACCGACCGTCGACCACGACACGAGTAGCGACACCACAACGGCCACGGCGCCCGCAGCCAGCAGCGCTGCCGACGCGGCCGCGGCCGGACGAACAGCGGCAGATGCCCACGGCGGAATCTCGGCGACGACGCGATCCCAGTGCGCAGCAGCAACACCGACGGACGCGGCGATCAGGTGAATCCCGGCGACCCAGCCGAAAGCGGCCAACGTGTTGGGGCTCGACAGCGGAATTGCCGCGGAGGCGTCGGCGACAACGGCGAGAGCGATTGCCGTGATAGTCAACGGCCCGGCTACTGCCGCCCCCACCAGGCGGAGGGTGTCGTCACGGGAGTCGGTGTGCACCGCAGTCGACGCGCATCGGCGTGCAACCACCCACATCATGACGGCCGTCGGAAGCAATGGCAGTACACCGAGTTGGACGCCGCTGATAGTCGCCGGCACCTGGTGGATGACCAACCAGGTGGTGGCAATGGCGCCGAAGGTTCCGGTCAGGTCGCTGCTCGCCGATACCAAAGTGACCACGACGACAGCCGCGATCAGCAGCATCGTCAGGCCCGACGGTCGGAAGGCGACGGTCAGCAGCTTGCGCGCCAGGTCCGGGTTCGGTCCCGGGCGACCGCCGCCGACGCGGCCGCTGCCAGTACGACCACGTCCGGGTCGTGAGGACGTGGGACGGGACCGGGTGCCATCAATCAAAGAACTCATCCCCTCGAGGGTTTCACTCGACAGTGCGCCGCGCACTCAGGCGCGCCGTCGGGCTCACGGAATGTGGCCTCCACCCGCAGCGGGTCGGAGGCCACATTCATGTTCGTGAAACGAAGAAGTACTACTGCTGACGCTCGTCGGGGTTCTGCGAGCCGAAGACCTTGGTCTCGGCCGCGGAATCGCTGCTGCCCTGGTCAGGTTCCGCAGACGGCGTCGGCGCTTCGAAAGTGGGCGGCTCGAAGCCCGTCGGCTGCTCGGTCGAGCCAGTCTGCTGCTGGTTGTACGGCTGGCCGTAACCGCGTGGAGCGGTGAACTGATCCGACGAGTAACTCGGGTTCGGCTGGCCACCGGGCTGAGAGGTCAGCGGATAGTAAGACGACGTCGTCGCGGCCGACGAGTCGGTCTGTCCGGGATTCTGCACAGGGTTCTGACCGTATGGAGGCGCAGTCTGGCCGTAAGGCTGCGAAGCGGTCGGGTCTGTGGGGGCGGCGTGCGCTCCCCCGTATCCCTGCTGCTGCGCCTGCCCGTACTGCGGATTCTGCTGGTACTGGCCCGGCTGCTGAGCCTGCTGAGGCTGGCCGTACTGAGCCTGTCCGTATCCCTGTGGCTGACCTGGCGCCTGCCCCGGCGCCTGGCCGTAAGGCTGCTGCTGACCGTACTGCTGAGCTACCGGTCGGGGCGCGGGCGCCTTCAGGATTCCGATCTCGAACAACAACGCGGCGACTGCGACGACGGTCTGCACGAACGAGAGGATCAGCACGATGATCAGGCCCCAACCGAGGCTGATGTCGACGTAGTCGCTGGTACCGACGGAGAACGCGGCGAACACCAAAGCGAAGAAACCCGTGAGGGTGAGCGCTGCGGCAATGCCTGCATACGACTGCTTCGGGAGCAGCGAGACGCCTGCGACCACACCGCCGGCGAAAACGAATCCGAGGCCGTAGATGCTCGATTCGAAGAAACTCGAACTGGTATCCAGGCCGCTACCGATGCCGCTGCTGCTTCCACTGATCGACGTGAAGGGCGCAAAACCGAGCAGGAAATTGATCAGGCCGAGTGCCGCGACGGCGATGAGCAGGATGAATCCGAGATTCTTGGTTCCACCGCCCGCTGCCGGCTGATTCGGTGGCCCGAAGCTGGGCCCTTGCGGCGTGAACGTCATGACTTCTCCTCGTAGACGGTCTTCGATGGTTACCAGCGTATGTGTCTCGACTTCGCACGCTAACACCGACAGGAGACAATGGGCAGATGCCCTTCACCCTCGCGCCCGGCGCCGACCACGTCGTCGAAACCGAGGTGAAGCACTCACGATTCATCGCCGCGCTTCACCGGGTAGACGACGCCGAAGCCGCCACGGAGTTCGTCGCGGAGCAGAAATCGCTGTATCCCGATGCGCGCCATCATTGTTCGGCTTTCGTGATCGGATACGAGGCGAACTCACGCGTCGAGCGTGCACACGACGACGGTGAACCGGGCGGCACTGCCGGGGTGCCGATGCTTCAAGTTCTCAAGTCTCGAGATCTGGTCGATGTGATTGTTGTCGTCACGCGCTATTTCGGCGGAATCAAGCTCGGCGCCGGTGGATTGGTCCGCGCGTATTCGGGAGCGGTCTCGGTGGCTCTCGATTCGGCCGAGCTTGTGGCCAGGGAGAGAAAGGTCCTGCGCACTTTGGCGATCCGGCACTCAGAGGCCGGTCGGGTGGAAGCGGAGCTGAGAGCGCGGGGCGTCTCGGTGCTCGGAACTACGTATGGATCGAAGGCGGTGATGACGCTCGCCGCCGGTGACGCCGACGATCTCGATTCGATCGTCGCATCCATCACATCCGGTGCCGGGCAGTTGGAACCTGCCGGGTCGATGTGGGTCGATACCACTGTGCGTGGTTAAGGAGTCCGGAGACTCCCTAACCACGCACGGGGGCGAAGCCCCTTACAGGGACTGAAGAATCTCGCGAGCGAGAGCAGCGGTAGCGGACGGCGTCTTGCCGACCTTCACGCCTGCAGCTTCGAGAGCTTCCTGCTTTGCCTGAGCAGTTCCCGAGGAACCGGAGACGATGGCACCGGCGTGGCCCATGGTCTTGCCTTCGGGAGCGGTGAAGCCTGCCACGTAGCCGACGACCGGCTTGGTGACGTTGGCCTTGATGTAATCGGCTGCACGCTCTTCGGCGTCGCCACCGATTTCACCGATCATCACGATGACCTTGGTCTCGGGATCCTTCTCGAACGCCTCGATGGCGTCGATGTGGGTGGTTCCGATGACCGGGTCGCCGCCGATGCCGATGGCGGTGGAGAAGCCGAAGTCACGGAGTTCGTACATCATCTGGTAGGTCAGGGTGCCCGACTTGGAGACCAGGCCGATGGGGCCGGTGCCTGCAATGTTGGCGGGCGTGATGCCGACGAGGGCCTCACCCGGGGTGATGATGCCGGGGCAGTTCGGTCCGATGATGCGCGTCTTCTTGCCCTTGGACTCGTTGTACGCCCAAGCGTAAGCGGAGTCCTGAACCGGGATGCCCTCGGTGATGACCACGAGGAGCGGGATCTCCGCGTCGATGGCCTCGACGATGGCGTCCTTCGAGAAGGCCGGGGGAACGAATGCGATGGAGACGTCTGCGCCGGTCTCCTTGATTGCCTCTTCGACCGTCGCGAAGACGGGGAGCTCGACAGGGGAACCGTCAGCTGCAACGTGCGAGACCGTGGTGCCGGCCTTGCGAGCGTTGACGCCGCCGACGACCTGGGTGCCGGCCTTGAGCATCAGAGCGGTGTGCTTGGTGCCCTCGCCGCCGGTGATGCCCTGGACGATGACCTTTGAATCCTTGGTGAGGAAGATTGCCATTGTTCTGTGAGTCCCTTACTTCGCTGCGTGAGCGAGTTCGGCGGCCTTGTCGGCGGCCTCGTCCATGGTTGCGACGACCGTGACCAGCGGGTGGTTGGCCTCGGCGAGGATGCGACGACCCTCTTCGACGTTGTTTCCGTCCAGGCGAACGACGAGCGGCTTGTTGGCCTCGTCACCCAGGGTCTTCAGTGCGCCGACGATGCCGTTGGCAACTGCGTCACACGCGGTGATGCCGCCGAAGACGTTGACGAACACGCTCTTGACCTGTGCATCGTTGAGGATGACATCCAGGCCGGCAGCCATGACTGCAGCGGAAGCTCCGCCGCCGATGTCGAGGAAGTTGGCGGGCTTGACGCCACCGTGGTTCTCGCCGGCGTATGCGACGACGTCCAGCGTGGACATGACCAGGCCTGCGCCGTTGCCGATGATTCCGACCTCACCGTCGAGCTTGACGTAGTTGAGGTCGTTTTCCTTGGCCTTGAGCTCGAGGGGATCGGTAGCGTCGCGATCCTCGAATGCCTCGTGGCCGGGCTGACGGAACGCTGCGTTCTCGTCGAGGGTGACCTTGCCGTCGAGGGCGAGGATCTGATCGTCAGGAGTACGAACGAGGGGGTTGACCTCGACGAGGAGTGCGTCTTCGCCGATGAAGACCTCCCACAGCTTCTGGATCGTCACGGCCGCTGCGTCGAGCACCTCTGCGGGCAGCTTTCCTGCCTCGGCGATGCTGCGCGCGAACGCGAGGTCGACGCCCTTGACTGCGTCGACGGGGATCTTGGCGAGAGCGTCGGGGTTCTCCTCGGCGGTGACCTCGATCTCGACGCCACCCTCTACCGAGCACATGGCCAGGTAGGTGCGGTTGGTGCGGTCGAGCAGGAAGGAGATGTAGTACTCCTCGGCAATGTCACTTGCCTCTGCGACCAGCAGCTTCTTGACGACATGGCCCTTGATGTCCAGGCCCAGGATTGCCTCGGCGTTTGCCACTGCGGCATCCACGTCGGGCGAGTACTTGACGCCACCGGCCTTGCCGCGGCCGCCTACCTTGACCTGTGCCTTCACCATCACGGGCTTACCGATTTCTTCGGCAATCTCGCGTGCGCCGGCGACTGTGTCTGTAACACGTCCAGCCGAAGTCGGCACTCCGTGCTTGGCGAAGAGTTCCTTCGCCTGGTATTCGAAGAGATCCATCTGCTCACCGT
>NZ_JASHKY010000037.1:0-39364 GCF_030056935.1 Rhodococcus sp. IEGM 1302
ATCTGGCCAACAAGCCCGTCGTCATCAAGGGCGCCGCTCAGGGCAGTAGCAAGGATCAGCACATGATGACCAGCTACTACCGGCCCGACATCTCCGGTATCCCGGAGATGGGCCTGGTTGCTCGTCAGTTGTACGGCCAGAGCGGCCTGACCCCTGATGACATCAACGCCGCGATTCTGTACGACCACTTCACTCCGTTGGTGCTTCCCCAGCTCGAAGAACTGGGCTTCTGCAAGCCAGGCGAAGCAAAGGACTTCATCCGCGAAGGCAACCTCGAGATCGGTGGACGCCTGCCGTCCAACACTCACGGTGGTCAGGTCGGCGAGGCGTACCTGCACGGTGTCAACGGAATTGCCGAAGGTGTGCGACTGGTGCGAGGCACGTCGACCAACCAGCCCGAGGGCGTCGAAAACGTATTGGTCACAGCCGGAACAGCAGTACCCACCAGCGGTCTCGTTCTCGGCGCTGTTTGAGAGAGGAAAAGACAGTGACAACTTCGAAAGCTGCGAAGACCGCCGGCGATTGGCGTGGAGCCGATCTCGGGACCCGCACCGTGTCGTACACCGAGCGCGACGCGATCCTGTACGCACTTGCCGTGGGCGCCAAGGCGACCGAGCTGGACCTCGTCTTCGAGGATCAGCTTCGGGTACTGCCGACCTTTGCTCTGACGCTGGCGCAGTGGGCTCCCGACGCTCTGGGTTCGGCGGGCGCCTTCGACACCTCGACGGCACTGCACGGCTCGCAAGAGCTGAAAGTGCTTGCTCCGCTTCCGCGTAGCGGTGACGTGACCTTGAAGGCTTCGGTCGGCGAGGTGTGGGACAAGGGCGCAGCGGCCGTGTTCGAAGTGAAGGTGGAGTGCGAATACTTCGTCGCGACCTGGTCACTTTTTGCCCCCGGTGCCGGTGGATTCGGCGGAGAACGTGGACCCTCACGTCCGGCGGAGCCGACCGGCGAGCCTTCGTTGACCGGTGTGTTGACCACAGCGGAGAACCAGACGGCGATGTACCGGCTCCTGGGCGACAAGCACCACATCCACATCGATCCCGAGGCTGCGGCGCGGATCAACCAGCCGCGTCCGATCATGCACGGCCTGTGCACGTTGGCCGCGAGCACGCTCGAGCTTGCCCGGGTCGCCGGAGTGCATCCGGCGGACCTCGTGAGCCTCGAGGGTCGATTCGCTGCGGCAATCCATCCGGGTGAAGCGCCGTCCATCGTTGCGTGGGGAACTCCCGACGACCTGGCCTTCCAGGTCACCAAGGGTGATCAGGTAGCGATTTCCGGTGCACGAGTGAGCTTCTCCGCTCGCTAGTCCCTCCAGACTCAACTGCGGGGTGCTTGACCCCTCGTCGCGCCCCGCAGTTGTTCACACGAAGAAGCAGCCCCCGAGCGAATCCGCTCAGGGGCTGCTTCGTATTTGTTTCAATCCTGGTGGGTCGCCATGTAGCGAGCCGGGTACTCACCGCCGCCGTGAACGGCGATGTCGGCGCCGTTCACGTACGAGGAGAGCGGGCTCGCCAGGAACAGGCAGGAGTTGGCGATATCGGCCGGCACGGCCATGCGCTCCATCGGAATGGTCCTGGTGACCGCAGCGCCGCCGTCGGCGCCGTAGACCTCGGCGGCAGCCTCGGTACGGATCAGGCCGGTGGTGATGTGGTTGATCCGGACCTTCGGCGCCCATTCGAGGGCCAATGCCTTGGTCAGAACGAGGAGGCCTGCCTTGGCTGCGCTGTACGCCGCGGTTCCGGGCTGCGGGTCGATCGCCGAGACACTGCCGATGTTGATGATGGCACCGCCGTCGTCCTGAGTCTGCATCACTGCATTTGCGGCCTGGGCAACGTTGAAGGGTGCCAACAGGTTCAGGGCCACGATCTTCTCGACGAAGCGGGGTGACACCGTCGCAGCATCGGCATCGGGGGAGCCGCCGGCGTTGTTGACCAGGACGTCCAGACGGCCGAAGCGCTCGACGGCATCCTGGACGAGGGCTGCGGCGTCGGCGGGATCGCGGACGTCCGTGGCGCGAAAGGCTGCGCTACGACCGTCGGCGGTGGGTAGGTTTTCGGGCTCGTTACGGCCACAGACCAGCACGTTCGCACCCGCGGCGAGGAAGGTTTCGGCGATGACGTAGCCGATGCCTTTGGTGCCGCCGGTGACGATCACCGAGCGTCCGCTGAAATCGACGGGGTTGGGCAGTGTCACGGTGGAGCCTTCCTGGTGCGGTGCCGAGCTGAATTGCCGCCCAATGTGATTGACGCGACGTGGTCGCACACCTTAGGGTCAAGCAAGTGCTTGGTTGTTTTGTAGGTCGAGTGTAGACGACAAACAGCGGCAGTCACCAGAATCGACCGGTCCCTCCCGCAAAAGGGACCTCTGCGTCGACGGACATTGGAGTAGTCACATGGGCAAGCTCGAAGGCAAAGTCGCACTCATCACCGGTGCGGGTCAGGGAATCGGGCAGGGGATTGCCCTGGCCTTGGCCAAAGAGGGCGCCGTGATCGCCGTTGCCGGCCGCACCGAATCCAAGTTGCACACCACGTGCGGACTACTGGCTGACATCGGTGCGCGCGGTGAGGCGGTGGTCTGCGACGTCAGCAAGAAGGACGACATCACCGACGCCGTGGACCGTACCGTCGAACTGTTCGGCGGAATCGACATCCTGGTCAACAACGCCAACGACTGCAAGCCCGGCCCACTCTTGAGCGTGCTCGACGAAGACTTCGAGCGTTCCTTCGCGACGGGGCCGCTCGCCACCCTGCGCATGATGCAGGCGTCGTACCCCCACATGAACAGTCGTGGCGGTGGCGTCATCATCAACATGGTCACCTCGGCGGCGGTGCGCTGGGATGCCAGTAACTACGGCGCTTACGGTTCCATCAAAGAAGGCATGCGCTCGTTGACCCGCGCTGCGGCCTGTGAATGGGGCAAGGACAACATTCGCGTTCTCAATGTTGCCCCGCACGCCAAGACTCCCGCGTTGCAGTGGTGGATGGACAAGAATCCCGAAGAGGCAGCGGCATTTGTCGCAGGTATTCCGCTGGGACGCGTCGGAGACCCCGAGACCGACATCGGTCGTGCCGTCGTCTTCCTCGTCAGCGAAGACGCCGGGTACCTCACGGGTGCCACGATCCCGCTCGACGGCGGCCAGTCGCGCTGGGGCTGACCGCCATCGACCCGATCAGGTCATCACGGCGCCGCCGTCGACGGCAATCGTCTGGCCGGTGACGTTGCGAGCCTTGTCACTGAGCAAGAAGGCGACCATCTCGGCGATGTCTCCGGGCGTCTGAGCTCGACCCATCGGAACCATCTGTGCGACAAAAGAATCGAAGACGTCAGCATCGGAAACATCTGTGAGCGAGGGATCGCGTCGACGCAGTTCCTTGATGGTTCGAAGCCACATGTCGGTGAGGATCAGGCCGGGCATGACCGTATTCGAGCGAAGTCCTCGAGTCGCACCGATCCGGGCGACGCTGTGACTCATCTCGATCACGGCGGCCTTCGACGGTCCGTAGTGCGCGAGCATGTCACCGCCCAAGCGGGCACCGATCGACGCGATGTTGACGATCGCTGCCGGACCCTCGGTTCTGCTCACGAATTCGCGGCACATCAGGAAGCTGCCCTTGGTGTTCACCGCAAAGGTGTTGTCCCACTGGTCTTCGGTGATCTCGAGGAACGGAGTGAAGACGCCGATTCCGGCGCCGTTGACGAGTGCAGTCGGGCTTCCGGCCGATGCAGCCACGTCGAAGGCGTTCTTGACGTCACCTTCACGTCGAACATCGCATCGTGCCGTGTGGACTGCTACGCCAAGGCTTTCCAGGCGTGCTGCGGTGTCGGCGAGTGCGGCCTCTTCGATGTCGAGGAGAAGCAGGGTGCCGAAGTCCTCCGCAAGGCGCTCGGCAATAGCGGCGCCCAACCCGGCAGCTGCGCCGGTGACAATGGCTACGGGCGCGCTCACGGCAGGTGCGTTTCGAGCAGTGGGGCAAGCAGTTCGGCTGCGCGCGCCGCCGTGATGACTTCGCTCGGGTCCACCTTGGTCACGACTTTCGAAGCAGAATCTTCGTAGACATGCTCACCGATGAGTCGCCCCTGCTCGTCGTACGGCCAGACAAATGCCAAGGTCCGACGCACGAGATACCAACCGTCGGGGTCGATGTCCGACGACTGTTCGGGGGCTGCGGGGGTGGATCCACCCGATTCGTGCACCGCGCCGAACACCCCGTCTCCCAGAATCGATCCTGGGACGAATTGACTGAAGAGAGTCTCACCCGAGAATCCGCTGTCGGAGACCGCGAAGTCGGACTGTCCGGTCCACATGACAAGGGTGTCCGTCTCGGCGAGTGACTGGTAGAAGTTGGTGACGGCGTCCATGCCGTCGAGGACAATCGACTGCCCGTCTTCGAACAACCGGTAGACGGGTTCTTCGACGGTCATGTCGGGCGAGAGGATTTCCTTGTAACGACCGGAGACCTCGAGCAATGCGTGGCGCCGGTAGTTTCGGAGGATCTTCTGGTGCCGCGGATTGTCGATGGTTTCCAATTGCTTTTCGACGCCATCCATCATGTGGACGAATTCGTGCTCGTACTTGCTCATCACATCTCCTGGTTTCGCGGATTCGGCGGGCTGTCCGGATCTGCGACAACTGTGACCTGACGTGGCATTCGCTGTACATGTAGAACTTCGTTCGACAATTGCCGGTTTGCTTAACTCCGCTGTTCAGATACCGTGATGGTCATCACTTTGCTGGCGAACAGCGGCCTAAGACAACCGAATGGACGGTAATGAAAAAGGCGAGAAGAGGTGAAGATCTGAATCTGCGGTTGGTGTCCTCGTTGCTCGTCGTCGTGGCGGAAGGGCACTTCGGCCGAGCGGCAGACCGGTTGTTCGTCACGGCGCCTGCTCTCAGTCAGCAGATTCGTCGACTCGAGGAACAGGTGGGTGTCGAGTTGGTTGATCGCAGTTCGCACCCGGTGGTGCTCACCGCCGCGGGTGAGGTGTTCGTCGCGGATGCGCGGCCCGCTCTCGAGTTCGCCGTTCGCGCGATGAACGGGCTCGACGCACTCGAGCGTCGGCGGGCCAGGCGGTTGCGGATCGGATTCATCAACGGGGCGGCCGGAAGTTTGGGACGTGCGGTGATCGATTCGTTGCATGCGGAGGTGGAGCTGGTCCAATTGGACTGGTCCCAACAGGTTTCCGCGGTGGCGAGCGCGACCGTCGATGCCGCCTTCGTGCGCCCTCCACTGCCGGTGCTCGACGGTGTGGTGCTCGAACGGATCGGCGTCGAACCGCGGGTGGTGGCCCTGCCTCGAGGACACCGACTGGCGGGCCGTACGAGTATCGAGATTTCTGAAATAGATGGGACTGTGCAGGTTTCGAGTGACGGTGCGCCACCCGAATGGGTGAAATGGTGGTCGGTGGACCCGCGCCCGAGTGGTGTACCCGTCCGGTACGGTCCCTCTGTCCGCACGATGGACGAAGCGCTCGAGGTTGTCGCCAACGGTCGGGCGGTGGTGATAACGGCAGCAACCATTGCCGAGTACTACACCCGCTCGGATATCAGTTTCGTGCGCATTTCCGACATCGAGCAGTGTTCGATCGATCTGTGTACCCGCGAGGGCGACAGCAGTCTGGCAGTGATCGAGCTACGCAAAGCTGTTTCAGCCCTCGGTACCGCCAGGTGATTGCCGTGTCCTGATGTGATGCGCATGTACTCGGATGAAATACGCATTCTTGCCGTCTTCGTTTTAGTCAGATAGACTAAAACTATGAAAACGATCAGCACGGCACTTGAAATCGTCGAGGCAGCACGAGTTTCGGCCGATGTGTTCGGGGGAGACTCCAGCGATCTCGACACCCGTCGCGCTGCAAAGCGTCGTTTTCATCGGCTCGCCTCCGCCATTCATCCGGACCGGGCGAAGCCCGAAGATCGGGTGCGATACTCGGCCGCGACATCTCGGTTGAACGAGCTATACCGCAGTTGGACAGCGGAGTTCGAGCCGGCAGATTCTCGGCCCGTTTATGTCGGCGAGCGGGGCGAGTACACGTTGGGTGGACTGGTAGCGCGCGGCTCGGTCGCTAACCTGTACCGGTCCGATGCCGGTGTCGTACTGAAGATTCCGCGAGACCCTCGGGCGAACTCGATGATCGAGGCCGAACGGAATGTGTTGACGGACATCGAGAATTCGTGCGAAGCCGGTTGGGCAGTCTCGTACTTCCCGCGATTGATCGATCAAATCACCCATGTGGGCAGCGGCACGAGACGTCAGATCGATGTGTTGGACGATCTGACCGAAGGTTTTGTGAGTCTCGCCGACGTCCGTGAGGCGTATCCAGGTGGCCTCGATCCACGGGACTGGGCGTGGATGCACCGACGGCTACTTCGGGCTCTGGCAGCAGCGCATGCGACTGGTTGGGTGCACACGGCGATTACCGCGGAGAACGTGCTGATCGAGCCTGATCGGCACGGGGTGGTGCTGGTCGGCTGGTCCTTTGCCACCCGTACGGGCAGCCGCCCGGTGGCGACGATCGGTTCCGATCGTGATTCGTACCCACCGGAACTCGGCGAAGGAGCGTCTCCGGCCTGGGACGTCTACATGGCTCATCATTTGATGCTCCGAATGCTGGGCGAGCAGACCCACGAACGGATGAAGGCGTTTGCCGACGGCAGCATGCAGGACAACCCGAGATTGCGTCCCGACGCGGTCGACCTACTGGGTGAGTTCGACGAACTCCTCGATCTTCTCTATGGCCAGCGGACATTTCGTCCGTTCGCAGTTCCATCCACGAAAGGACAGTGATTGTCATGGGCTACGGATACTGGGACGACAACACCTATTTGGCGGGCAAGACTTTTCGTGCCGCACGCGGTGTCGACGATTTCGGTTACACCGATTCGCTTCGGTCGCGTCCGCGAAGCAGTTGGAAAGCGGACCCGACCCTCGACCCCTTCGGCGTCGACAAGCGTGAATGCCGAGACTCGGCCGGGCACCCCGATTCTCTCCCGATAGCAGTGCTTTTCGATGTCACCGGCTCGATGGGCGCTGTTCCGCGAATCATGCAGGACAAGCTCGGAAAGCTGCACGGGCTGCTGCAACGCAAGGGATACGCGGATGATCCGCAGATTCTGTTCGGTGGTATCGGCGACGCCGATTCCGATCAGGTGCCACTACAAGTCGGTCAGTTCGAGTCGGGTAACGCGATGGACGAGCAGCTTCGGACGATCTTCCTCGAGGGCAACGGTGGCGGACAGAAGTCGGAAAGCTATGAATTGGCAGCATATTTCATGGCGCGCCACACCAGTACGGATGCCTGGGAGAAGCGCGGAAGGAAAGGCTACCTCTTCATCATCGGCGACGAGCTGAACAAGCCGCGGCTCTCGGCTCGTCACATCCGTTCGGTGATCGGGGACAAGGTACGTCAGGACGTATCGGTCTCGTCGATCTACCGTGAACTCGAAGAAAGATGGAATGTCTACTTCGTTCTGCCAGATCAGTCGTCGTACTTCAACGATCCGGAAATCGCGGATCACTGGAAGAAGTTGCTCGGTGAACGCTTCGTCAAACTCGACGACCCCGCTGCGGTGTGCGAACTGATCGCGCTGACGGTCGGAATCGGCGAGGACCGCATCGACCTGCGTGACGGACTGGCGGATCTCCGCGACATCGGTTCAAGAGCTGAAGCCGAGACCGTCGGCAAGGCTCTCGCTCTAATTCCAGGGCGCAGCACCGCGACGGTGGCCGGGTTGCCCCACGATCTCGGAACCGATACGGACGATGTCGATTTCGCATAGAAGGAGAGCATGATGGAGCCGTTTGAAGACCGCGATATCGTCGTCGTAGACCTCGGGTTCGGAGATGCGGGGAAGGGAGCAACCGTCGATTGGCTTTGCTCCGACCAAGCCGATTTGGGTGTGGCCGCAGTGGTCCGGTTCAACGGTGGGGCACAGGCAGCGCACAACGTGACGGTCGGCGAGCGCCACCACACGTTTTCGCAGTTCGGTTCGGGAACGCTGTCCGGCGTCCCGACGTTTCTCTCGAGATTCGTGTTGGTCGAGCCCATCGCGCTCGCCCGGGAGGCGCGTGCTCTGGAAGCGCTCGGAGTTCGAAATCCGTTCGATTTGATACGGATCGACGCGCGCGCATTGTTGACGACGCCGATTCACGTGGCCGCCAACAGGGCTCGTGAGGATGCTCGCGGCGGTAACCGACACGGCTCGTGCGGCAAGGGGATCGGTGAGACCGCGGCGTATGCGCTCGAAGTTGCGAATGCGCCTACGGTGGGAGACTGCCGGCGACCTGACTCCTTGCGTCGTAAGTTGTCGACGATGGCCACATTTTACGGACCGTTGATCGCGGAGAGTCGCCACGGTTTTCCGCCGATCGACGACATGGTCGACATGTACGCGGAATTCGGTGCCGTCGTGGACATCGCCGACCCGGATGCGCTGGGCGCGTTGGGTGCCCGTGGTCGTCTGGTATTCGAGGGGGCACAAGGTGTCCTTCTCGACGAGTGGCGGGGGTTTCACCCACACACCACGTGGTCGACGGTCGAACCGTCCAACGCGCGAGCGATGATCGACGAGTTGGGCCGGGACAGTTACGTACTCGGCGTCACCCGCACGTACATGACACGACACGGAGCTGGGCCCTTCCCGACGGAGGATCCGGAGCTGGCGAAGGTGTTGCCCGAGCTGCACAACGGGACGGGTGAGTATCAAGGCGGATTCCGGATGGGCCACCTCGACGAGTTGTTGTTGCACTACGCAATCGAGGTGAGCGGTGGCGTCGACGGTTTGGCGCTTACTCATCTCGACGCGATGGATCGCGCGCGGGCTGCAGGCGTCCCGATCCACGGGGTGCACGCGTACGAAGGATTGCCGTTCGTTCCGGTCGGAGAGTGGAAGGATCTCGATCACCAGCAGGCGCTGACAGATTCCCTGAAAGCCGTAGGGGTCGTGCCGAAGGAACTTCCGGCCGACCCGGAGGATTTCGCCCGGTATCTGAGCGAGGAAATGGGTGCGCCGGTAGTGCTGACCGCGAACGGTGCCGACCGGGTCGATCGTCAGATGCGATGCCCAGTGCCTGCATGATGGACGGTGTGGACCAGTCACTTGTCTCGATCGATGTCATCGCGCTCCGGTTCGGCAATCCGGAACCCGGGATGTTGCGATTTGCCGTCACTCCGCGGCAAGCGGAGCCGTACACCGGGCAGTTGGCGCTGCCCGGTGTACTGCTGGGCGCCGGTGAGCGGTTGCAGGACGCCGCCAGGCGAGCCGTGACCACCAAGCTCGGAATTCCCGACGAGAAGATCCTCGTCAGCGGTCAATTGACCGTGTTCGACGAACCCAATCGCGACCCCCGCGGTCCGACGCTCTCGGTGACCATGTGGGCAGTGATCTCGTCGGACGAGGTGCCGGGTTCGGCCGAATGGGTGAGCTGGGACAACCCGGGGGACCTTGCGTTCGACCACAATCGGATAGTCGCCGATACCCGCCCGATCCTTGCTGACACCCTGTTGTGGCGAGATCAGGCATTCACGCGGGCACTACTGGGTCCGTCGTTTCCGGCGTCGTACGCGCTGGCCGTGGCGGAGGAGCTTTCCGGTGTGCGTCCGGACCCGGGCAATTTGAACCGGACGCTCAAAGCGTTGCCAGGGCTGGAACGTACGGACGAACGAGTCCGGGTCAGTGCCACCGGGCGACCCGCGGTGGTCTGGGCGTGGACCGAAAACAGCTGACCTACTTCAGAAGTTGCCCCGCGCGGCCTGCTCACGCTCGATCGCTTCGAACAGGGCTTTGAAGTTTCCCAGTCCGAATCCCAGTGAGCCGTGGCGTTCGATGATCTCGAAGAACACGGTGGGACGATCTCCGATCGGCTTGGTGAAGATCTGAAGAAGATAGCCGTCCTCGTCGCGGTCGACGAGGATGCCTCGCTTCTGCAATTCCTCGATCGGAACTCGAACCTCTCCGATACGCGCGCGCAATTCGGGATCCTCGTAATACGAAGCCGGAGTAGAGAGAAACTCGATTCCTTCGTCGACCAGAGCATCGACTGCTCCGAGGATGTCGTTGGTCGCAAGCGCGAGATGCTGAGCGCCGGGACCTTGATAGAACTCGAGGTACTCGTCGATCTGTGACCGCTTCTTCGCGATGGCAGGTTCGTTAAGTGGGAACTTGACTCGGTGATTGCCGCTCGAGACGACCTTGCTCATCAGCGCGGAGTAGTCGGTGGCTATGTCGCCGCCCACGAACTCGGCCATGTTGGTGAATCCCATGACCCGGTTGTAGAAGTCGACCCACTGGTCCATCTTGCCGAGTTCGACGTTGCCGACGACGTGGTCGAGGGCCTGGAAGATGCGCTCGGGCGCGCCGTCACGCTTGCGGTACGACGACGTCCGTTCGACGTATCCGGGAAGGTAAGGGCCGGTGTAGCGGGAACGGTCGACGAGGGTGTGCCGAGTCTCGCCGTACGTCGCGATGCTGGCCAGGCGAACGGTGCCGTGCTCGTCGGTGACGTCGTGCGGTTCGCTCAACACCGTCGCGCCTTGGGTGATGGCGTGTGCGATGCACTTGTCCACGTCAGGGACGCTGAGCGCGATGTCGCGGATACCGTCGCCGTGACGGCTGTGATGTTCGATCAGCGGACTTGCCGGATCCACAGCACCTTTGACGACAAACCGCACGGCCCCGCTTTTGAGTACAAACGCGTGGTGGTCGCGGTTTCCCGTCGACGGGCCTGAATAGGCCACCAATTCCATGCCGAACGCAGACTGGAAGAAATGTGAAGTCTGCGTGGCATTTCCGACGATCCATTCGAGGCCGTCCCAACCGCTCACGGGGAAGGGATCGTGATCGCTGTCGTACTCGACCAGTCCGACCAGCTGGCGTAATTGCTCCAGATCCAGGCCGGCCAACTGTTCGTCGTCGGTGAGAGTCTGTTCGACGGTCATGGTGAGTCCCCTCTGAGTGCGATGTACACAGCGCGGTGCTCGAGTTATGTTCGGCACTGCCAGTACAAACAGATAAGTCCTTCAGAGGTTGGGTAGTCAACGGAGGTAGTTGAAAGTAGACACAGCGCCGGAATGCGAAGATGGTGGCACTGTTTTGTAGGCAATTTGCATAGTTGAACGACGAGTGGAGCAGACGTGAATCTCGACGCAGTGGATCTGGCTCTGTTGGACGCGATGAACAAGCACCCGAGAGCCGGTGCGTTGGAGCTTTCGCGTCAGGTCAAGGTTGCGCGGGCGACAGTGCAGGCGAGATTGAAAAGGATGGAAGATGCGGGCGTCATCGCCGGATACGCGCCGCACATCAATTTGGCTGCAGCGGGTTTCGGAGTACAGGCATTCGTGACTTTGCAGATCGCCCAGGGGGCGCTCGACACCGTCACAGCGGAACTCGAGGCAATCCCCGGTGTGCTCGAAGCCTTTGCCACCACCGGCTCCGGCGACGTGCTGTGCCGGATTGCCGCTGCGTCGCACGAGGATTTGCAAGCGACGCTGCTCGAACTGAATCGGTCGGGGATAGCCACCCGGTCGACCAGCGTCATGGTTCTCTCGGTTGTGGTGCCACTCCGGTCGATGCCCCTCCTGCAGACTCTGCAGTCGGAGCAGACGACCAAGGCCCCGGCGTACCGACGAGGCGGTCAGTCTCGCTGACGACCCGGAGCCCAGAATCCCAGAACGATCGCGGATACCCACATGATCGAAGCGAGCGTGAGTGCTCCTTGATCCATGCCTTTGATGAAGGCTTCACGGGCGAATTCGGCCAACTGGGCACCCTGCGGCCCGGCTGCTTCGGCGACGTGGAGAGCGGCGGCCAGAGAACCGGATACCGGCTCCTTGGCCGGTTCGGGTAGCAAGTCGACCGCGGGCTGGACGTGATTTCCGTAGCCGGCGGCGAGGATACTTCCCGCCAGTGCAACGCCGATGGCGGAGCCGATCTCACGGGTTGCGTCGTTGACTGCTGAGGCAACCCCCTGTTTGGAGTCCGGTGCGTTGGAGACGATGGCAGCAGTGGCGGGGGTTGTCGACAAACCCAATCCAATGGCGGCCACTACCAAGGGAACACAGACTTCGGCATAGGTCGAACTGGCATCCAAGCGCGTCAGGAGTGCAATTCCGGTTCCGAGGAAGGCAACCCCGGTGGCGGTGAGAGCGCGAAGGCCGATACGCGGAATCAGTAGGGGAGCAACCACGGACAGCGCCATCACCGGCACAGCGATCGGCATCAGGGCGAGCGCCGATTGCAGGGGGGAGTAGTCGAGCACCAGTTGGAGATACTGCACGATCAGGAAGAACAAGCCGAAAGTCGCCAGGAATTGCAGGGTCAGTGACGCTGCGCCGCTGCCGAATGCGCGATTGGCGAACAGTCTCACGTCCAGAAGTGGATGGCGAGTACGTAATTCGACCCAGCTGAATACCGCGGCCATGGCAATTCCGCCGACCAGCAACGCGAGAACTACCGGATCGAGCCAACCACGGGCCGGCGCCTCGATCATCCCGAGGACGAACAGCCCGATCGAGCCGGCGATCAGCGCTGTACCAGGTAGATCGAGTGGAGTTGCCTCCGTGTCCTTCGACGTCACGATCGTGAACGACACCACGAGGATGAGAACTGAGACGACGGCCAGGCTGACGAATATCGAATGCCACGACCATTTTTCGAGGAGCAACCCGGAGACGACAAGTCCGGCGATTGCACCGGACCCTGCGACGCCGGACCAGACTCCGACGGCGCGGGCACGCTGCGCCGGCGGGAAACCTGCAGTGAGTAGAGACAGCGTCGCCGGCATGACAAATGCGGCGCCGACGCCGGAGATCACGCGGGAGACGATGATCCACGACGGTTCGTCCGCGAAGACCGGAATCGACGAGCCGGCAGCAAAAACGAGTAGTCCGAACATGAGCAGTTCTCGTCGACCGTATCGATCGCCGAGTGCGCCCGCCGGCAACAAGAGACAAGCCAGCGTGAGCGTGTACCCGTCCACGATCCACGTGAGCTGGCTCTGTGTTGCACCGGTATCGCGGGCCAAGTCGGGAAGGGCCGTGTTGAGAGCGGCCATCGCTGCGACGACCAGCGCGACGGCGCAGCACGCGACCGTCAGCATCCAGATCTGTCGGATGGTCCACGTGGACTGTTCGAGCGTCGTATCGCTACTCACGAAACCTCCCGATAGAAACAAGACCATCAGTATCGTTACAAGAACAGCAGTTCCACAACCCCCAAGTGGGTATAACTGAAGTTGTGACGGTGGGAATCGACAAGCAGGGAATCGAACAGCAGGGAAACGACGAGGACCCGCGCAAACAGCGTTCCAGGTCCAGGTTGCTCGACGCAGCGACCACGCTGCTGGCAGAAGGCGGCGTCGACGCCGTGACGATCGATGCCGTCACCAAGTTGGCCAACGTCGCGCGTGCGACGCTGTATCGCCATTTCGACAGCGGCACGGAGTTACTCGCCGCGGCATTTGCACGTCTACTGCCGCCGGTGCCGGAGATGTCCGGTGAAGGCGATCTCCGCGCGCAGTTGCTCGAGTTGTTGACCAGTCAGGCCAAGGCCATCGAAAGCGCACCGATCCAGGTGACGGCGATGTGCTGGCTCGGCTTGGGGCCGGAACTGAAGGGTTATTCGAGCGTCGATGCCCTGTCCACGGACAAGCCCGAATTGCGATCGCTGCGCCAGACGGTTTTCGAGCAGTACCGACACGCGTTCGATCGGATCCTGCGCTCGCCGGGCGCGATCGACGCGTTGGGGGAGTACGACTACGACGTCGCACTTGCTCAGTTGGTCGGACCTTTGGTGCTCACCAAGCTGGCCACGCTGACGCCTCTCGGGGAGGCTGCGTGTGAGCAGATCGTGGACGACTTTCTGGCTGCACGCGGAGTGTCGAGCTGACGCTCACGGCTCCAGGTTGCGTCGAAGGACGTACTGTTCGAGCCTGTCGATTCCGCGTACTCGTCGCGGACGAAGGTGCCGCAGTTTGAAATTGGCGTCCGAGCCGAGTTGGGTGGCCAACTCGGAGTCGATCAGCACGGTGCCGGGACGAGCAGAGCTGGTGAGGCGCGCGGCCTTGTTGACCACCGAACCGTAGAGATCTCCGAAGCGAACCAACGTCGGCCCCATGGCCAGGCCCACCCGAAGCTGCGGATCGTCGTGATCGGCGAGGACCGCCTGCTGGATCTGCAAAGCGATCTCGGCTGCGTGATGAGGACTCTCGGCGGCAAACATGACCTCGTCACCGACGGTCTTGACCACCCAGCCGTAGTTGCGACCGATGATTTCGGTGGACGCGGACTCGAACCGCTCGAGCAGATCGTTGAGTTCGGCGGAGTCGAGGCCGCGGGTCAGCGAGGTGTACCCGACGATGTCGGCGAAACCCACAACCAGAACACGACTCGCTACTTCTTCGCCCGGGTTTCCCACGTTGCGGCCCGTCGACGACGCGACGTGACGCTTCCATACGTACGTCTGCAGAGATTCGACAGCGGGAATGATCTCGGCGCCGAGGCGCAGAACGATCTTCCGGATCGCTTCGGGCTCGTGATCTGCCGAGTCGGCGAGCTGGTCGATGATGTGTGTGCTGATCAGCGAGACCTGCCACTCAGCCAACCTCGACATCGACTGCCCCAGTGAACGGGCGGCAGCCACCTCACTGCTCTGCGAGATGACTCCTCGATTGACCATGTCGATGATCGTCTTGAGGGCGTTGGCGTCTTGCTGGGTGAACATGACGGCGTCAGGATCCTCGTCGACGGCAAAGCCCATCGCGACCCACAAACGATCGGCACGCTCGCGTGTCACACCGGCGAATTCCGCGATCTGCGATTGCGTGAAGCAGCGCGGTCCGCCGAGGAGGGACTCCTCGATGTCGGCTTGAATCCGGCTGAGCAGATGAGCATCGACGTCGACCGGATCAGCAGTGTGAGGTTCGGCAACGTGAGATTCAGCAGGGGCGGGTTCGGTGACCTCGTCGATCCACTCTGACTCCGAACTGCTCACCGTGCTCCTTATTGCCGCAACGAATTTCTGTCCACCATCTTCCACGCGGTGCCCCGAGAACAGTACTGAATTGGCCGAACCGTCTACGGATCCTCGGGCTCAGGCGGGCGGTGAGAGTCAACACGTCGGTGGCTTGTGCAAGAGTTGCCCCGAGAAAAGCACTGTCGATACCGAAATGCACGAGATACTTCTGAAAGGACCTGCGCATGCCACCCCGTAGACGTTCCGGCGCTGCCGCATCAACGCCGGATCACCTCACTGCGGACAATCTGGCAGCGCTCGCCACGGCTGTCGCCGAAGGCAAGCGCGCCACCGTCTATCTGCGCGAGGCGACTCCCAGCCTGGGGATCGAAGCCGGTACCTCGGCGAAAGTCGTGTCGGTGGACGGCAACACCGTGATGATCCGCCCCAAAGGCGTCAACGACGAATTGCCTTTCGAGGCAGAGGAATTGCGCATAAACCGCGTCTCCGCGGCACCGGCCAAACCGGCGCCACGGCCCAAACCAGTTGTGGAGTCCGAGCCCCTGATGGAGCCACTCGTAGAGCCTGTTCGACCGAAGCCGCGTGCGCAGCCTGCACCCGCTCCGGTACCGACTGCCACTGCTGCCCCTGCCGCGACACCTCGTCCGGCCGTCAAGCGTGCGAAGAAACTGCCGGCCGGTATCAGCGTCACCATCCATGCCGGCGCGGACAACGACTGGAGCGTGACGGTCACACAGGGCGCCAAGCGTCCGGGCAAAGCAGTTCCGGTCGCACCCGATGCGGTCGAGCGAGCTGTCCGCGAGTTGGGTGAGCCCACCGCAATCGAGGCTGTCGAGTCCATCATCGTCGCTGCACGGGACATGGCTGCAGCGCGAGTCGACGAGTTGAGTCGTCAGCTCGAGGAGGCACGCAAGATGCTCGAAGCGCTCGGAGCTACCGACTAGAAACGCTGCGTAGGTCCGCACTTTCCGGGGTATGCGTTTTTTGCAGCGGGGAGATTACCGGCGGAGAGATTGTGATGTTGCAGCGAATTGTTTCGGCTCTGGCAGCGTTGGTCTTGGCACTCGGACTCGGGTTCATCGTCAGCAGCAATGCGGTTGCTGCACCCACGCCCATGGGTGGTGGTTCGGGCATCATCATCGACAATCAGCTGGTCTGTACGTTGACCACTATCGGTCACGACAACGGCGGCAGACTCGTGGGTATCACCGCAGGTCACTGCGGTGGTCCTGGATCGTTCGTGATCCCGGAAAGCAACGAGGACGCAGGCGTGGTCGGCACGTTCGTCGAGTCGAACCCGGACCTGGACTACGGGGTCATCCAGTTCGATCCGGGCAAGGTCACACCAGTTCGAACGGTGGGCGCGGCAACCATCACCTCGATCGGCGCTCCGGCCAGCTTCCCGGCTACAGCCTGCAAGGAAGGCCGTACGACGGGCACGACCTGCGGCGTCGTCTGGGGAGACCTGAGCGCCGACGCATCCACCTGGACTCAGATCTGCGTCGACCACGGTGATTCGGGAGCCCCGGTCACGGTCGGGACGACGCTGGTCGCGATGGTCAACGCCTACCTCTGGGTGCCGTGCCTGGGGCCGGAACTCGGCACCAACATGACCTCCATCGTGGACACGATCAATGCCCACGGAGGTGTCGGCGCCGGGTACCGGCCGATCTAGCGGCGGGCTGGGATCAGCCGCACACTGCTCCACCCGAGGCTGATCCCACGAGCTTGGAGTACTTGGCCAACACACCACGTGTGTAGCGAGGCGGCAACGGCTCCCAGCCCTTCTTGCGGGCTTCCAATTCGGAGTCGTCGACCAACAATTCGAGTTGTCCGGTACCCACGTCGAGCCGGATCTGATCGCCGTCGCGAACGAACGCGATGGGACCGCCGTCGACGGCCTCGGGCGCAACGTGTCCGACACACAGGCCGGTGGTGCCGCCCGAGAATCGTCCGTCCGTCAGCAGCAGGACGTCCTTGCCGAGACCCGCGCCCTTGATCGCGCCCGTGATGGCCAGCATCTCGCGCATGCCGGGACCACCCTTCGGGCCTTCGTAGCGGATGACGACAACGTCACCGCCGGTGATGGTGCCGTCCTCGAGAGCATCCATCGCGGCGCGCTCGCGTTCGAAAACCCGTGCAGTGCCGACGAATACATCAGACTCGAATCCTGCCGACTTGACCACCGCGCCGCCGGGCGCGAGTGACCCCTTCAAGATCGTGATGCCTCCGGTCGGGTGAATGGGCTTGTTCATCGCCCGCAGGACCTTGCCGTCCGGATCGGGCGGGGTGATGTGCGCGAGATTCTCCGCCACGGTCTTACCGGTGACGGTCAGGCAATCTCCGTGCATGAGTCCCGCGTCGAGCAATGCCTTCATGATCACGGGGACGCCGCCGATACGGTCGACGTCCGTCATGACGTGCTTTCCGAAAGGCTTGACGTCGGCGAGGTGCGGGACCTTCGCGCCGACGCGAGCGAAGTCGTCGAGCGTCAGCGGGACGTACGCTTCGTGCGCGATCGCGAGGAGATGGAGCACCGCATTGGTGGATCCGCCGAATGCCATGACTACTGCAATGGCGTTCTCGAACGCTTCCTTGGTGAGGATGTCCCTCGCGGTGATACCTCGACGCAGGAGTTCGACAACGGCTTTGCCGCTCTCGCGGGCGAAGCCGTCGCGGCGACGATCCGGTGCGGGCGGTGAAGCGCTGCCGGGCAGCGACATTCCCATGGCCTCGGCGGCGCTGGCCATCGTGTTTGCCGTGTACATGCCGCCGCACGCGCCTTCGCCCGGGCAGATCGCCCGTTCGATGGTGTCGACGTCGGCGCGGCTCATCAGCCCACGCGAGCAGGCGCCAACCGCCTCGAACGCGTCGATGACGGTGACTTCCCGCTCACTGCCGTCGGAAAGTTTGGCGACGCCGGGGAGGGTGGAGCCGGCGTAGAGGAACACGCTGGCGAGGTCGAGGCGGGCCGCCGCCATCATCATGCCGGGCAACGACTTGTCGCAGCCGGCGAGAAGAACCGATCCGTCGAGACGCTCGGCCTGCATGACGGTCTCGACGCTGTCCGCGATCACTTCACGGGAGACGAGGGAGAAGTGCATGCCCTCGTGCCCCATCGAAATGCCGTCGGAGACGGAGATAGTGCCGAATTCGAGAGGGAACCCGCCGGCTTCCCGTACGCCCTCCTTGACGGCCTTGGCCAGGCGATCGAGGGACAGGTTGCATGGCGTGATTTCGTTCCAGGACGAGGCGACGCCGATCTGCGACTTGACCCAGTCGTCGTCGCCCATTCCTACTGCACGCAACATGCCGCGCGCTGCGGTCTTTTCGAGTCCGTCGGTGACGTCACGACTTCTGGGCTTGATGTCGGGTTCGGTCATTTTCCAAGCATAGGCGTCAGCGGGGTGTGTTTCCGGCAGACGAGCGACTCGACTTGCCGACAAACGCCGTCCGTCGTGAATAGACTCGTCGCATCGCAGTTGGGGCTGAGTGTGCAGGTGATTGACGTACAGGGGGATTCACGTGGAGTCGGAACTGACTTCGGCTTTCGGATTTGCAGTTCTGGCCGCCTTCTTGACCGGTAGTGGTGTCTTCCTGGTCGTTCTGACGGTTCTGCACGAGATTGCCCGGTGGAAGGGCCGCTTCGTATCGGTGTGGGTGACTTTCTTTGCCGCTCTGCTGATACTGCCCATCCTGTTCGGCGCGTTGATCGCAGGCTATTCCGCGTTCTCCGAGGTCGACGGGTCCGAGGCTCTGCTTCCGCCGGCGTTCTGGATCCTGATCGCGGCCGGGGGTGCACTCGGCGGTTACATCGGAGTCAAGGTCGGTGTGGTTCGAGGCTCGGCCCTCGATTACCGGTTGTAAGCGGGATCGACTCGATCAAACTTCCAGAGAAGCGCAGGCGAAGCCTGGGTGAACATCCCGAAGCTCTCTTGAACGCCCGTTCAGGTGCGGGTTCACTCCTAGCGTGCACACGAATGCCTTCGATCGAATATCCAGACGTGGCCTGCTGCAGGGATCGGCGGCCCTCGCCGGCGCAGTAGGTCTCGGTGTCGCTTCGGCGAGCCACGCCGGTGCCGAGGTTCCGGGTGGCAGCCCGGGCTTCGCGCACGGCGTGGCATCCGGTGACCCGTTGCCGGATGCGGTGATCATCTGGACCCGCATCACCCCGACGGCAGACGCGACGCCCGGTTCCGGCGTCGGGCCGGCGGTGACTCTCAACTGGCAGGTCGCGACCGATGAGGGGTTCGCGAGCGTCGTTGCGTCCGGAAGTGTTGCTGCTTCGGCGGATTCCGATCACACCGCGAAGGTCGACGTCACCGGACTCGATTCGTCGACGGCGTACTGGTACCGATTCACTGCGGGTTCGGCTGTTTCTCCGGTGGGCCGCACCCGTACGGCTCCGTCGAACTCGGCAGATCTCGATCGTCTCCGCTTCGGCGTGGTGTCCTGCTCCAATTGGGAGGCGGGGTATTTCGGTGCCTATCGTCACCTCGCATTCCGCGAAGACCTCGACGCGATCATCCACCTCGGTGACTACATCTACGAGTACGGGCAGGGGGAGTACGGCGCGAGAAACGGATCCGTTCGCCTTCACGAGCCGGCCCACGAGATCATTTCGCTGGCCGACTACCGAATTCGGCACGCGCAGTACAAGACAGACCCGGATCTGGCAGCTCTGCACCTGAAGCTCCCGTTCATCACCACGTGGGACGATCACGAATCGGCCGACAACGCGTACCGGGACGGCGCCGAAAACCACACTCCCGGTGTCGAAGGTGACTGGGCAGATCGAAAGGCCAACTCGGCCAAGGCATATTTCGAGTGGATGCCCGTCCGGCCGTCGGGTAGTGGTTCGAGCGTTCAGCTGTATCGTCGGTTCCGCTTCGGGAATCTGGCCGAGATCTCGATGCTCGATCTGCGTACTTACCGCGACGAGCAACCGACCATGAAGCAGGTCGACGATCCGTCGCGCACCATTACCGGACGCGCACAGATGGATTGGTTGACCAACGGAATCGTCACCTCCCCGACGCAGTGGAAGGTCGTCGGCAATCCGGTCATGATCACGCCCTGCGTGTTCCCGCCGCTGGAACCGGCGACCACCGCGGCGTTGACCGAACTGGTGGGTGTGCCGCAGGCCGGTGTCCCGTACAACACGGATCAGTGGGACGGGTACACCGCCGACCGCACCAGGCTTTTCGACGCGATCACCTCGAACAGTGTGGACAACACCGTCTTCATCACCGGTGACATCCACACGTCGTGGGCCTGCGACCTACCGACCAACGCCGCCAACTATCCGGGTGGGCCGACCGTCGGCGCCGAGTTCGTCGTCCCGTCGGTGACGTCGCCCAATATCGACGACATGCTGAAAGTGCCACCGCGCACGGTAACCGTTGCGGCAGAAGAAGCATTCAAGGCCGTGAACCGACACGTGCGGTACGTCGAACTGGATTCGCACGGCTACGGCGTATTCGAAATCGCCCGCGAAGGTACTCAGATGGACTGGTACTACGTCGACGATCTCACCAATCCGCAGAGCAATGCGCACTACGCCGTGAGCTACCGTCTTCCGGCAGGCGCGGGCAGTAGAGTCTCACCCACCTCGGCCGCCCTCGATCAGGCCTCGTACCGACCAGGAGTCGACCAGTGAGTATCGAAGTTTCGCGTCGTAGCGTTCTGATCGGTGGAAGTGTTGTCGCCGGAACGGCATTGCTCGGAACGCCCGCTCGCGCGAGTGTTCCCACCAGCGCCGGAATCCCAGACCTGGACGTGCATGTCATAGTCGTAGACGGCATGCGGCCGGACGAGCTGCGATCGGAGCTCACCCCGACGCTGACCGGGCTTGCGGCCGGCGGTATCCACTACCCGGACGCCAGTGCCATCACGATCGCAGAGACGCTGCCGAACCACACGGCGATGATGACGGGAGTGCTGCCGGCGCGTTCGGGTGTACCCGCCAACTCCGTCTACGATCCGGCCATCGACAAGAAGCGTGACCTCGATCGGCCTTCCGACCTGCAGGCATCGACGGTTCTGGATCGGGTGCGCACCGAACTCGGATTGACCACTGCGAGTGTGCTGTCGAAGCGCTACCTGCACGGGTTGTTCGGTGACCGCGCCTCATTGGTGTGGGATCCGCAGCCGCTCGTTCCCGGTACCGAGCATGCGCCGGACAACTTCACGATCGACGCCTTGATCCGTATCGTCGGCGGGAACTCGCCGCGGCTCTCGTTCACCAACCTCGGTGACGTCGATCGGGTCGGGCACCTGGATCTGTCCGGTCCGTCCATCCGGATCGCTCGCACGGCTGCACTTCAGAACACCGACAACCAGGTTCGCCGCTTCGTCGACTTCCTTCATGACACGGGTCGCTGGAATCGGAGCATTCTGATCGTGTTGGCCGACCACTCCATGGACTGGTCGGAGCCCGCGCGGCTCATCGGCTTGGATCGACCGCTGAACGCGGACCCGTTGCTGGCAGGCAAGATTCGAATCGCCCAGAACGGTGGCGCAGACCTGATCTACTTCATCGGACCCGATGGCGAACGGGCGGAAGCCGTCAGCCGGATTCAGCAGATCGTGGATGGTGTGGACGGCGTCGAATCCAGCCACCTCCCCGCCGAATTCGATCTCGGCACCAATGCCGGTGACGTCGTTGCGTTTTGCGCTCAGGGCTGGCGGTTCAGTGATCCGACTCCACTGTCCAACCCGATTCCCGGCAACCACGGCCACTTCGTGACACTGCCCATTCCGTTCTTCCTCAGCGGCGGACATCCCGCTCTGGACGGTGGACGGAAGATCGACACGCAGGCTCGCACGATCGACGTCGCGCCGACGGTTGCGGCTCTGCTCGGCCTCGGTGCACCTGCCGGCGGCTGGGACGGCGTCGCCCGCACGACGGGTGTGTCGCTGAACGTCTAACGAGGATCGCGACCGGTCAGGGCAATCAGCTTGTCCTGCAACGACGCATTGTCCGGGAGGTCGACGGGATCGGAGAAGAGTCCGCTCTCGGCGAGCATGTCGCGCTGCCCGTCGAGGTCGGACCAGACGGCCTCGACGAGGTCTGGATCGAGCCGCTCGTCTGCTCCGACCGCTCGCGCAAGGTCCCAGGTGTGGATCGTGACGTCCGAGGTCTGCTGGCGCAGATAGGGTTCCACCTTCACCGTGCCGTACGAGAGGTGAACGTGGGCACTGAGGTCCGTCGATTTCCACGCTTTGATTGCGGCATCGGAGTACTTCTGCCATTCGGTCCACAGGTCGTCCCCGACGGGAACGATGTCCGGTGTCGCCTCGCCGACCGTCAGTCCGGCCAGGAGCGGCGGTACCCACTGCTGCTCCTCGATGACGTGGCGGACGAGGTGTTCGACGTGCCAGTCGGAGTCGGGCGTGGGTGCGTTCCAGTCCTCGACCGCAGCGAGTCGTGAACCGAATTCGCGGTGGGCGGTGAGTACGAGTTCGAGCCAATCGAATGCCATCACTCGAGGGTAACCCGATCAGCGTGACGTTAATCGGTGCGTGAGGCTTCGATTCGGTGAAGACTGTCGGGGTTGTCGCTCAGTCGAATCGAGGAGTTTTCATGACCGTCCCCACCGTCACTCTGGCCGAAGGTCTCACTGTCAGCGCCCAGGGATACGGCGCGATGTCCGTCGCCCCGGTCTACGGCCCGGTGGATCCGGCCGAGGCGCTCGCCACGCTGCACCATGCGGTGGACATCGGGATCACGTTCATCGACACCGCCAACGTGTACGGCGAGGGCTCGAGCGAGCGTGCGGTGGGAGAGCTTCTCAAAGACCGCCGGGACGAAGTGCAGTTGGCGACCAAGTTCGGTCTGGTCGGCAACATCGCCAACGGTCAGCGCGGGATCAACGGAGACCCGGCTTACGTGCCGCGGGCACTCGACGAGTCTCTGGGACGACTCGGCGTCGATCATGTCGACCTCTACTACTTGCACCGGGTCGACCCGAACGTGCCGATCGAAGACACCGTCGGCGCGATCGCGGAGCAGGTGAAGGCGGGCAAGGTCCGCAACATCGGCCTGTCCGAGGCGACCGGCGATGAACTGCGTCGTGCGTACGGGGTGCATCCGATCGCGGCGATCCAGTCGGAATGGAGCATCTGGAGTCGGGACGTCGAGAACAAGGTAGTACCCACCGCCGCGGAACTCGGAGTCGGATTCGTGCCCTTCTCACCTGTGGGCCGAGGCTTCCTGGCGGGATCGTTCGATGCGGAGACGCTCGGTGACAACGACCTGCGCCGACGCTTCCCACGCTTCTCGGACTCCGCGCTCCCTGCTAATCAGAAGGTTCTCGACGTGGTCCGCGCCGTCGGTGAGGAGCTCGGCGCGACGCCTGCACAGGTTTCCCTGGCATGGCTCGATGCCAAGGGCCGTCAGCACGGGTTGCCTTCCGTTTCGATTCCCGGCACGCGGTTCGCTGCACGAGTCACGGAAAACGCCGGAGCGTTGGACATCGTTCTGAGCGAAGACCAGATCGCTCGCCTCGACTCCCTCGCCGCGATTACCGAAGGCTTCCGTTCGGCTGATTTGAATTGGGTCTCTCAGGGCCGCGAATAATCATGTCCTGAGCCTTGCGAAAGACAGGAGTAACATACAGACCCGATGAAAAAAGTGTGGTTGGTCTGGGGTGTCGGTGTTTTTGCCTACGTGATCGCCGTGCTTCACCGCACTTCGTTCGGCGTCTCGGGTCTGTCTGCTGCTGATCGGTTCTCGATCTCGCCCAGCGTTCTGTCGAGCTTCGTCGTGCTGCAGATCGTCGTGTACGCCGGCATGCAGATTCCGGCGGGAGTCCTCCTCGACCGCTACGGTTCGCGGATCATGATCGCAGTCGGTGCGTTCATCATGATGTCCGCGCAGTTGGCTCTCGCCTTCACCGAATCGCTGCCCGTCGCGATCGGTGCACGTATTGCCGTCGGTGCCGGGGATGCACTCACCTTCATCTCGGTGTTGCGGTTGGTACCGCAGTGGTTCCCGCCCCGGCAGGTGCCGTTGGTCTCGCAGTTCACGGGCATCCTCGGTCAGCTGGGCCAGGTGATGTCTGCGCTTCCGTTCATGTTGCTGTTGTCCGGACCGGGCTGGACTTTTGCCTACGGCAGCGCTGCCGCTGTCGGACTGTTGGCGTTTGCGCTGGCGTTGAGTGTCATCCGCGACGCGCCTCCCGGTGCCGACGTGGTCGCCGTGCCGGCCGGCGCCAAGGAGATCGGGCGACAGATCAAGACGGTGTGGATGCGGCCCGGCACCCGACTCGGGTTCTTCAGCCACATGGGGACTCAGTTCTCGATCACGACGTTCGCGCTGCTGTGGGGTGTGCCGTACCTGAAATCGGCTCAAGGCCTCGACTCCACGACGGTCGGCTCGCTGCTGACGCTGTCAGTCATCTCGGCAATCGTGGCCGGCCCGATCCTCGGTATTCTCACCGGTCGCTATCCCATGCGTCGATCGTGGTTGGTTCTCACCATCATGGTGGCCAGCGCGCTCATGTGGACGATCGTGCTTTCACGAAGCGAACCGTCTCCGCTCTGGTTGTTGACGATCCTGGTGGTCGTCATCTCGGTGGGTGGGCCGGGTTCGGTGATCGGCTTCGACTACGCGCGCACATCCAATCCGAGTTCGGCGATGGGCACCGCCCAGGGCATGGTCAACATCGGGGGATTCCTCGCTTCCCTCATCGTGATTCAAGTGATGGGCGTCATCCTCGGGCACATGGGCGGGTACACGTTCGACGGATTCCGTGTCGCCTGGATGGTGCAATATCCAGTTTGGATTCTCGGTATCGTCGGTGTGCTCGTCACCCGAGGCAAAGCCCGGCGAGCCCTCGCAGCAGAAGGCGTACACGTACGGCCGATTCGCGAAGTCATTCGTCGCAACAAATAACTCGATCGCATCGGGTAATTCATCCCCTGCGGGTGAGGTTCCCAAGCGTCCGAGCCACCAGGCTTGATGGATGAACGACGCAATGAACATCGGACCGGTCGAGCTCGTGGTGCTGGCATTCCCAGGTTCAACTGTGGATCCTGAAGCTGTCGCCGCGCTGCAGAACGTGGTGGAACGAGGTTTTGTCACTCTGCTCGACCTCGTGTACATCGCCAAGGACGCGGACGGACAGGTGTCGCAGATCGATGTCGACGAAGATCTCACCGACATCGGACTGGCGATTCTGTCCATCGAAGCCAAGGCATTGATCAGTGACGAGGACCTGGACGTGGTCCGTGAGTCACTCGAACCAGGAACGTCCGCCGCAGTCATCGTCTACGAGCAGACGTGGGCGCGTGAGCTCGCGTCGACGGTTCGCGGTGGCGGCGGCGACGTAGTCCTTCACGTTCAGATACCGCGCGAGGTAGTCGTCGCAGCGGTCGAAGCAGCATTTCAGTAGCGACAATTTCCCAAGGAGTTCGGCATGGTTTTTCGAGGTGGACGCAGAGGGCGGCCGGGGTTGCTCGGCACGGTGGCGCGCACGGCGGTAGTGGCTGGAACCGCAAAGGCGACGTCCAACGCCATGGATCGACGGAGTCAACGAAAGGCCAGCGAGCAGCAGCAGGAATATCAGCAGGAGTACCAGCAGCAACAGCCGCCGCCGCAGCAGCAGGTCGCCCCCGTGCAGTCCGTTCCCCCTTCAGGCGCGGACGATCTGGTCTCCAAGCTGCAGGAGTTGGGACAGCTTCATCAGTCCGGCGTGTTGACCGATGCCGAGTTCGCGGCGGCAAAGGCGCAGTTGCTGAGCTAGCCCTGCTGTTCTCTTCAATTGCGGCAATGCGCATTGCCGCAATTCGGCGTGAAAGGCTGACTTATGATCGACCCACGTGCGGCATCGGCCGCAATCGAAGCCGCGAACGCCCGAGTCGCCGAGACTCTACCGTTCTCCGACGACGCCGACTTCACCGAGGCGAAGCGGGGTTTCGTCGCCGCACTCGATCCGGGGCTGGTTGCCGATTCGGACGGGAAAGTCCTGTGGAACAACGATTCCTACGCCTTCCTTGACGAGGACTGCCCGCCAACGGTCAATCCGAGCTTGTGGCGTCAGTCGAAGTTGGTCGCCAAGCAGGGACTCTTTGCGGTGACGGATTCGATCTATCAGATTCGCGGACTTGATCTGTCGAACATGACGTTGATCGAGGGAGATACCGGAATCATCGTCATCGATCCACTGATCTCCCGGGAAACCGCTGCTGCCGGGCTCGCGTTGTACCGGGAACACCGTGGTGATCGACCAGTAGTCGCGGTGATCTACACGCATTCGCACATCGACCACTTCGGCGGGGTCAAAGGTGTGACCACCGACGACGACGTCGCCGCCGGGCGATGCGTGATCGTCGCACCCACCGGGCTCGTGGAGCACGCGGTCGAGGAAAACGTCTATGCGGGAACGGCAATGGCTCGACGCGCGGCCTACATGTACGGGGCGGCCTTACCCCGAGGTCCCCGAGGTAGCGTCGGAGCCGGGTTGGGGCAGACCACCTCAACCGGCACACCGACGCTCATTTCGCCGACGGTGTCGATCTCGAAGACAGGTCACACGGAGACGATCGACGGCGTTCGGATCGAATTCCAGATGACGCCCGGAACCGAGGCCCCGTCCGAGATGAACTTCTACTTCCCGGATTTGCGCGCACTGTGTATGGCGGAGAACGCAACTCATACTCTCCACAACCTGCTCACGCTTCGCGGTGCCCTGGTACGAGATCCTCACGTCTGGTCTGCGTACCTGACGGAATCGATCAATCGTTACGCCTCACGATCCGACGTTCTGTTTGCGTCCCACCACTGGCCGACGTGGGGGACCGAACGGCTCACCGAGTTCCTGTCATTGCAGCGCGACCTCTACGGGTACCTTCACGATCAGACACTTCGTCGAATCAATCAGGGGTGGACCGGTCTCGAGATCGCCGAATCGATCGAGCTGCCAACTGCATTGGCGCAAGCGTGGCACACGCACGGGTACTACGGTTCCGTCAGTCACAATGTCAAAGCCATCTACCAGCGATACATGGGTTGGTTCGACGGTAACCCTGCGCATCTGTGGGAGCATCCACCCGTCGAATCGGCCAAGCGTCACGTGGAGTTCATGGGCGGATCAGCAGAAGTGTTACGGAAAGCTCGGGAATCGTACGAGCGCGGCGACTTTCGCTGGGTTGCGCAGGTGGTGAACTACGTGGTCTTCGCTGAACCGGACAACGTCGAGGCCAAGAATCTGCAGGCCGATACCTTCGAGCAACTCGGGTACGGCGCCGAGAACGGCACCTGGCGGAACTTCTACCTCACCGGTGCATACGAACTGCGCAACGGCTCAGTGGGGACGCCCACGGTTGCCGCGGCGCCCGACATCACCGCAGCGCTGTCGGTAAGTCAAGTCTTCGATGCAGTATCGCTGCGCGTGGATGGAGTGCGCGCAGCGGGCTCGCACATCGTCGTCGATTGGAACATCACTGACGAAAACATCGTTCACCGAACGGAACTCAGCAACGGAGTTCTGATCCATTTCGACGTGGAAGGTGGGTCTGCAGATGCTGGGTCTGTGGATGCGATGTTCAGTTTGAGTCGGCGCGACTTACTCGGTGTGCTGCTCGGTGGTGTGGACTTGGGTGCCGAGATTGCGAATGGAACCATCTCGGTTTCCGGCGACCCGGCGAAGCTCGCAGAACTTGCCGGATACCTCGACGAGCCGGATCCGAACTTTGCGATAGTCACTCCGACCTAGCGCTGTATCAGTCGTGAACGAGCCTGTACTTCAACAGGTCTCGAGTCGCGCACCTTTTTGAAGTTGTCCGTTTTGTCTCTGGTTCTCGAAATTATGTTCGATTAAACTTTCGACATGGATAGTCGGGGAGCGTGGCAGCTGGATGGCGAGGGCCTCAAGGGGGAGGTTCTGGATCTGGTGCGTGTCCGGCACGAGTTGCAGTCGCGGTTGGTGTTGCTGATCGTGGAGATGTTTTCCCGTGAGGTTCTCGGCGGGAAGGGTTTTCGGGCGATCGCGCAGTGGTTGCATGGTTCGACGAATCTGGAGATCGGTGAGTGCAGTCTGCTGGTCGGGTTGGCGCGGTTGTTGATGCTCGAACCTGTTGTCGCGGATGCGTTTCATCGCGGTGACGTGGATGCGTTGAAGGCGCGGCAGGTGGCGTCGTTTTGTCAGCATCCGCCGAAGAACATGACCCTGGCGGATGTGGACAAGGCTCGCGGGATTTTGTTGTCGTTGGCGTCGAAGAACATCGCTGATTGTGATGCGGTGCGGGCGGCGATTCGGCGGATCGAGAAGCAGTACGGCAAGCGCGAGGACGGCGTTCCGGTGGGTGAGGATTCGGAGCGTAACGAGTTCTACGCCTCGAAAGGCTTGTACGGGCGGGTCACTGTGAAGGGTGATCTGGATGCTGTGAACGGGGCCCGGTTGATCACGTTGTTGTCGAGTCTGTCGGCTCCGACGCCGGAGAAGGACGGCGTGAAGGACACGCGTACGCCGGCATTACGGCGTGCGGACGGGTTCTGCGAATTGTTGCGCCGGTACGAGCGGGCGGGGTTGGGTCCGATCGAGGGCGGAGTGAAACCACACATGACGGTCACCGCCAGCGCGAAAGACATGACGGACCTCAAGGCGTTGAAAGACCTCCTGCCGTCCACCGAGGAACTGGGTTTCGCGTGGACGGATTGGGTGGGCCCCATCAGTATCGATACCGCACGGATGCTGGCGTGCGACTGCACGATCACGCGGATTTTGTTGGATGAGAATGGTGTTCCGCTCGACTGCGGTAAGGAAGCGAGAACAGCGACGGTGCCGCAGCGGCGGGCGTTGGCGGTTCGTGATGGTGGGTGTGCGTTTCCGGGGTGCGGGACACCGTCGGGGTGGTGCGATGCTCATCATATTGTTCACTGGAACGATGGCGGCCCAACGGATCTCGACAATCTGGTCTTGTTGTGCGGTCACCATCATCGGACGATGCACCACACGGAATGGCGGGTGGAGATCGGACCGGATCGAAAGACGGTGTTCTATCCACCGATGTCGATCGATCCGTTCCAGCGGCCGATCGGCGGGAACAGTCCGCCCACCGCGGCGTGAATCGCGATAACTGAAGACGTGAGCACCGGGGCACAACCATGCCCCGGTGCTTGCTCAATCCAGTATTTACTCAAGACAACGTGATGTCGGCAATCAGGCCGTGGTGATCGGATCCCTCGATCTCGATCCGTTCCAAGGATGTCGCCACGGCGCCTTTCGTGATGATGTGGTCGATACCGACCACCGCCGGATACCGCTTGTCGGTCGGATAGGTCGGGATCAGGCCGGAACCCAATTGGTCGGCGGCGCTGGTGTATCCGTTCGTGAGAAGATTCCGGAACTGTTTGTTCGAGTACGACGCGTTGAAGTCGCCGCTCACTATCACGTTGTCCCGTCCGGCGACTTTGTCCATGTAAGACCCAAGCCTTCGCTGCTCGTCCGCCCACACCGAAGGCGGTGAGATGTACGCCGGTGCCGGATGCACGGCGAACAATGTGACTGGCTGCGCCAAGCCGACATTCAGTTCTGCGGACAGCGTTTCGGGTGAGAATCCGTCGAGGCTACGCGGATTGGAGAGTGGAAAGCGACTGTAGATTCCTGCCCCGCCACCACCGTCGGTGTACGGGACGAGGAATTGGTGGCTCAGAACCTCGTCAAGCCCGGCGGCTTTGAGCGCGTCGGCTTCCTGGTACGTCAACTCCTGGACCGTCACCACGTCGACCTCGCGTTCGCGGACCATCGCCACAAGCGACTCCGGATCCGCTGCACCGACCATCAAGTTGGCCTGCATGATTCGAATCGATGGACCGTTCGCAGACGTCGACTCCCCAGTTCCGCCGATGTACAGCGGGCTCACAGACCATCCGAACAACCCAAGGACGAGGATCGAGGCGGCGCACACGATCCACTGACGCCCGATACCCGAGACGACGGCACCGATCAGCGGAGCAATCATCAACAAGGGCGCCACTGACGCCAGAACGATCACGATGTTGTGATCGACGTCCAACTGAGTTGCGATCAAGGCAACCAAACCAGTCACGATGCCGGCCACACCGGCCACGGCCGAAAGGCGGCGAAGAACCAGTCGACGAGGGGTCACGGCATCGGGTTGCATGACGTCCATGGAAGCAGAAGAGCGTCGTAGCTCCGGGAAACTGCAGGTGGAGTCGGTGCGCCCTATTGTTTGCGCCCTATTGTTGCGGATACGGAAGATGGCTGCTGCTGTTCTCACTGACGGAGATCGAGCGGCCGAGTTGGGGGAAGGCGCGTTGAGAGCACGCTGGCCTGTCACAGACTTTGCACCCCGCGCCGATCGGCACGATGGTCGCGGGGTCGTCCGTCTGAATTCCGTGTGAGTAGACCATGCGATCGGCGTAGCCGATGTCGCAACCGAGTCCGACGGCGAAGTTGCGCTCGGGTGCGAGGTACCCGAGTCCGCCGCTGTGGGTAGTGCGCGCCACCCAGAGGTATGTCCGGCCGTCGGGCATCTTCGCGACCTGAGTGAGGATGCGACCTGGGCTCGCGAATGCCTCGTGGATGACCCACAGCGGGCAGCTGCCTCCGACTCTGGAGAAGTGAAAAGCGGTAGCAGACTGACGCTTCGAGATGTTTCCGGCGCGATCGGTTCGGACGAAGAAGAAAGGGATGCCGCGTTGGCCGTGTCGTTGGAGAGTGGACAACCGGTGGCAGACTGTCTCGAAGCCGACCTCGAACTTGAGGCTGAGCAGGTCGATGTCGTACCGCAAGGCCTCAGCGGATTGCAGGAATTGGGTGTACGGGAGTAGCAGTGCGCCGGCAAAGTAGTGTGCGAGTCCGACGCGAGCCAGCGCTGCGGACTCGGCGCTCAATGATTCATCCTCGGCGACAAGGGAATCGATCACGTCGGCCTGCGTGAAGAAGGCCAACTGCATTGCGATCTGGAACGCGCGTTGTCCTGCCGACAGACGACGGGCGAGTGTGAGGACCGACTTGTTCGGATCGTAGTAACGCTTGGGGCCGAGCTTGTCGGGTTCGTCGGTACGGATCGTCACGGTGACGCCGTGCTGATCGCGAAGTAGTCGTGCCAGTTGCAAATCCACTGCGCCCACGGACAATCCGTTGTCCAGGAACATCTGCTCGGCAGCGTCGTCCAGAACGGCGATGTGATTCTTTCGGTCGTAGAAGAAGTCCCGAACTTCCTCGTAGGGCATCGGTACGAGTGACACATCGGACGCTGGTTCGCCGGACAACTGCGTCGAGAACTGGTCCAACTGCTCTGTCGCGGCGTGAAGGCGGCGGTGCAACATCACGAGGGTGCGTCCGACCGCCGGCATGCGGGCCACCAATTCGTCCACCTCGGCCAGAGATACGTCTCCAGATTCCGAAGTTTCGGCCAAGGCGTGATGAACGTCCGCAACCAGGCGTGCGTCGGAATCGGAGGCGAAGAATTGCACGTCGAGATCGAACTCGGCGTTGAGCTTGAGAAGGACGGGCACCGTCAGCGGTCGTTGATCGTTCTCCAGTTGATTGACATAGCTGGGGGAGAGTTCGAGTGCCTTCGCCAGTGCGGACTGTGACAGGTTTCGTTCCTCCCGCAGCCGTCGCAGCCGCGCTCCCGCGTACATCTTCTTCATCGAATCTCCTCGGTGCCGATCGCGTTCACCCTACCGAGAAGCTATTCGCAACATTCGCAACATTGCAGCATTGTCATTGCACAAATAGGCAATTGCGAGGGCCTATCCCGAGGTGAATGAGCTGCGTAGCGTGCAAATAGATACCGAAGAACGTGAGAAGAGGACCGATGAAGACGCATCTCGTACGCACTCACCGCTCTGCCGAAGAGTTCCCCAAGGAAGACCACCTCGCGTGGAAGATCGCGGAAGTTGCGACGGATTCCGTCGACGTCACCGACGCCACATCCGACATGATCGTCAACCGGATCATCGACAACGCGGCAGTTGCCGCAGCTTCCCTGGTGCGCCGTCCCGTGGTGAATGCGCGGGCGCAAGCACAGTCGCATCCGTATACGCCGGGCTCCACCGTGTTCGGTATCCCCGGTACGTTCTCGCCTGAATGGGCCGCCTGGGCCAACGGTGTCGCGGTTCGTGAACTCGATTTCCACGACACGTTCCTCGCCGCCGAGTACTCGCACCCCGGAGACAACATCCCGCCGATCCTCGCCGTCGCTCAGCACACCAGCCGTGACGGTCGAGACCTGATTCGTGGTCTGGCGACCGGCTACGAGATCCAGATCGACCTGGTTCGGGCTATCTGCCTGCACGAGCACAAGATCGACCACGTCGCACACCTCGGCCCCTCGGCTGCGGCAGGTATCGGAACTTTGCTGGGCCTGGGCACCGAGACGGTCTACCAGGCAATCGGCCAGGCGCTGCACCTCACGACGGCGACACGTCAGTCCCGCAAGGGCGAGATATCCAGTTGGAAGGCGTACGCGCCTGCGCTGGCAGGCAAGGTTGCCGTAGAGGCGGTCGACCGCGCGATGCGCGGTGAGGGCGCACCGTCACCGATCTGGGAAGGCGAAGACGGCGTCATCGCCTGGCTACTCGGTGGCCCGGACAAGGAGTACCACGTTCCGCTGCCCGGTTCGGGTGAGGCGAAGCGCGCCATCCTCGACTCGTACACCAAAGAACACTCCGCGGAGTACCAGAGCCAGGCGCCGATCGACCTCGCTCGCCGAATGCGTTCTCGTGTCGGTGATCTCGACCAGATCGCCTCGATCGTCCTGCATACCAGCCACCACACCCACGTCGTCATCGGCACCGGTTCCGGCGATCCGCAGAAGTTCGACCCGACCGCCTCGCGTGAAACCCTCGACCACTCGGTGATGTACATCTTTGCCGTTGCGCTACAGGACGGTACGTGGCACCACGAACATTCCTACGCGTCCGAGCGTGCACAGCGCGCGGACACGATCGAGCTGTGGAACAAGATCTCCACGCGCGAAGATCCCGAATGGACACGCCGTTACCACTCGACGGATCCGGACGAGAAGGCTTTCGGTGCGCGCGCCGAGATCACCTTGAAGAGCGGCGAAGTCATCGTCGACGAGCTTGCGGTGGCCGATGCGCACCCGCTCGGCGCACGTCCGTTCGCTCGCGATCAGTACGTCGCGAAATTCCGCACCCTCGCCGAGGGCGTCATCGAGCCGAGCGAACAGGACCGCTTCCTCGATGCGGCTCAGCGCACCGCCGAATTGAAGGCAGGCGAACTCGATCAGCTGACCTTCACCGTTTCCGAAGACGTTCTCGCTCGGGCTCCCAAGGTCGCCAAGGGACTTTTCTGATGTCGGGCCTCATCGCAGCAGCGACGTCTGCAGCCGACAAGCGGATTGCCTTCCGGGCGGGGCTGACGTCCGGAAAGATTCAACGACTCCCGGGTGCGATCAATCCGCTGACAGCCAGACTGATTCAGGAAATCGGGTTCGAGGGTGTCTACGTTTCAGGTGGTGCGTACTCCGCCGGATTGGCGCTTCCCGACATCGGACTGACCACCTTGACCGAGGTCGCCGGCCACAGCAAGCAGATCGCGCGCGTCACGGACCTCCCGACGCTCGTCGACGCCGACACCGGTTTCGGTGAACCTATGAGCGCGGCCCGCACGGTCACGATCTTCGAGGACGACGGAATAGCCGGTCTGCACCTCGAGGATCAGATCAACCCCAAACGCTGCGGGCACCTCGACGGCAAAGCAATTGTGCCCACCGAAGACATGGTTCGCCGTGTTCGTGCTGCAGTGTCGGCGCGTCGTGACCCGAACTTCGTCATCTGCGCGCGCACCGATGCTGCCGGAATCGACGGTATCGACGCGGCGATCGAGCGAGCAAAGGCCTATGTGGATGCCGGTGCCGATCTGATCTTCACCGAAGCTCTTGCCACCGAGCCCGACTTCGAGAAGTTCCGCGCAGCGGTCGACACTCCGCTCCTCGCCAACATGACCGAGTTCGGGAAGTCGAATCTCATTTCGGCGAAGACGTTGGAAGAGATCGGTTTCAACGCCGTCATCTACCCCGTGACCACCCTTCGGCTGGCGATGTTCGCTATCGAAAAGGGTCTGCGCGAGATTTTTGCGGAGGGCACGCAAGAAGGACTGCTCGGCGAAATGCAGCATCGCAGCAGGTTGTACGAGATTCTCGAGTACGAGCGCTACAACGAATTCGACAGTGGCATTTTCAATTTCAGCTTGGAGGGGAGTAGGACATGACCGAACAGATTCCGACGATCTACAAGGGCTTGGCCGGAGTTGTCGTCGATACGACGGCTATCTCCAAGGTAGTGCCCGAGACGAATTCGTTGACGTATCGCGGTTACGCAGTGCAGGACCTTGCCGCGAACTGCAGCTTCGAAGAAGTTGCGCACCTGCTCTGGTACGGCGAACTGCCGACTCCCGAGCAGCTCGAATTACTCTGCCTGCGTGAGCGTGCGGCCCGTCGTGCCGACCGCTCACTGCTCTCACTCCTGACCAAGATGCCGGACAACTGCCACCCCATGGATGTTGTCCGCACGGCGATCAGCTACCTCGGCGCCGAGGATCCGGCGGAGGACGACAACTCGGAGAAGGCCAATCTGGCCAAGGCGCTGCGGATGACGGCTGTGCTGCCGACCATCGTCGCAGCCGATTTCCGCCGCCGGCGCGGTCAGGATCCCATCGCGCCGCAGTCGGACCTGGGTTTCGCCGAAAACTTCTTGAACATGTGCTTCGGTGCTGTTCCGGAGTCGGCGATCGTGAAGGCCTTCGAGGTCTCGCTGATCCTGTACGCGGAGCACTCCTTCAACGCCTCGACGTTCGCCGCTCGTGTTGTGACGTCCACACTTTCGGACATCTACAGCGCAGTGACCGCTGCTATCGGCACGCTCAAGGGCCCGTTGCACGGCGGTGCAAACGAAGCTGTCATGCACGACATGCTCGAGATCGACGACCCCGACCGCGCCGAAGCCTGGATGTCGGAGAAGTTGGCTGCCAAGGAGAAGGTCATGGGCTTCGGGCGCCGCGTCTACAAGAACGGTGATTCGCGTGTTCCGACCATGAAGCAGGCCCTCCTCGACGTCGCGGCAGCGACCGACGGCGAGAAGTGGGTGCAGATGTACGAGATCCTCGAGAAGACCATGGTCAGTGCCACCGGAATCAAGCCGAATCTCGATTTCCCTACGGGCCCTGCATATTTCCTCATGGGCTTCGACGTCGAGATGTTCACGCCGATCTTCGTGATGAGCCGCATCACCGGATGGACGGCGCACATCATCGAGCAGGGGCAGTCGAATGCACTGATCAGGCCGCTGAGCCAGTATTCGGGCGTGCCACAGCGCACAGTCGTGGCATGACACTTTTTGCTGTCGTGGCATGACACCCCTTTGATACTGCGTCGGCGAGGTTCGGTTCTGGCATCACCGTCTCCTGGCCTCGTCGACGCTTCTCCGTTCGCACTATCTGCAACTTTGCATCGAGAATTCGCAAAGATATTCAAGTGCAATGTGTTTCGACTTTTCTCTACCGGAAATAACGTGAGTGTCATGACTGAAACGCACGAAGAAATCTTGATCATCCGTCGTGGCGAGACCCTCGACGTCGTGTTCAACCGGCCGGAAAAGCGCAACGCATTGACCACGCAGATGTACGACGCCATTGCCGGAGCCTGCCGGCGCGCCGACTCCGACCGCGAGATTCGGTTAGTCACTCTCCGAGGTGCTGGGGGAGAGGCGTTCTCGGCGGGCTCCGACATTGGCCACTTTCAAACCTTCTCGAGCTTTCACGACGGGCTCGACTACGAAAGCCGGTTCGTCGGCGTACTGACCGAACTCGAGAAAGTGAGGGTTCCCACCCTCGCGGTCATCGACGGTGTGTGCGCGGGAGCAGGGCTGTTGCTGTCGGCAGCGTGCGATGTGCGGATCGCGACGCAGGGGTCACGCTTCTGCCTACCGATCGCGCGCACACTCGGAAACTCGTTGTCGATCCATTCCGTGGCGTTGCTGGCGGACAGGATCGGCAGTTCGCGTCTGATGTCGTTGATCGCTCGGGCTGGGGTGATGTCGAGTGGCGAGGCTCTGCGGAGCGGCTTCCTCAGCGACTGTGCAACAGAGTCCGAGTTCGCGACCCTGACTGCCCAGGTATCTCGCGATCTACTTGCCGCCGCCCCGATGACCGTCTGGACTATTCGGGAGTCCCTGCGACGCATCAGAACCCGAGTGATTGCCGACAACGATGATCTGATGAGCATGATCTACAGCAGTGACGACTTCAAAGCCGGCGTCGACGGTTTCCTTCGCGGGGAACGACCTGTGTGGGCCGGCGTGTAGTTCGGCGGTAGAACCACAGGCTTGCGTTGGAGCGCGCTCTAACCCCTAGCGTTGCCGACCATGACAACAAAGACCTGGATCATCACTGGAGTTTCTCAGGGTTTCGGCCGTGAACTCGCACTGTCTGCACTTCGATCGGGGGACGCGGTAGTCGCTGCAGTTCGTCGTCCCGAGTCCGTTGCAGATATCGCGTCGGAGCATCCGGATCGGTTCTCGGCGGTGACGTTCGACGTCCGCGACACCGCGGCGGCACCCAGCATCGTCGAATATGCGCTCGAGCGTTTCGGTCGCATCGACGTGCTGGTCAACAATGCCGGTCGTGGGATGGTCGGCGCGGCGGAGATGGTGGACGATTCGACCTTGCGGGATCTCATGGAACTGCACCTGATCGGACCCGCCGCGTTGGTGCGCGCCGTCCTCCCGTCGATGCGAGTGCAGGGCAGCGGGACGATCGTGCAGATGAGCAGTCAAGGCGGCCGTATGTCGTTTCCCGGTGTCGGGGCGTACTCGGCGTCGAAGTTCGCTCTCGAGGGTTGGTCGGAGGCTCTCGCCGGTGAGGTCGCGCAGTTCGGCGTTCGGGTGATGATCGTCGAGCCCAGCCGATTCCGTACAGCATTCAACACGCCTGGCGTTCTGAGCTTCGCCGAATCATCATCGGAATACCGTGATTTGCTGGATCCCGTTCTGCGGGACATGGCGGCCGCAGACGGTGTTCAGGAGGGTGATCCGGAGAAAGCAGCAGAGATCATCACCTCGCTTGTGCACAGCGAGAATGTGCCACTTCGTCTGCCACTCGGAAAGGAAGCCGTGGAGCGTGTCTCCGCGTCGTATCGGAAGAATCTCGCCGAGGTATGCGTCTGGGCCGACCTGGCTCGCAGTGCAGACTTCGCGGATGCTGCCGGCCCTGTCCGCCCGTTCTAGGCTGAGAGTCATGGCTACGGAAGACTTGATGCGTAAGGCACTCGAGACACTTGGGGAAGTGGACGGGCCCATGTCGATCGAGGTGATTCACCGACTCGTCGATGCAGGGGACGTTCAGGAGCCGATGTCGATCGCCGAAGTCTCGGACCTGCTGGATGTCTCGGCACATACGCTGCGCTACTACGAGAAGATCGGTATGGTCGAGGTCGATCGTGACTCGAGCGGACATCGTGTGTACGGTCCGGAATCGGTTCGCAGGCTGGTGTTTCTGACCCGCATGCGTATTTCAGGTATGGCGATTCGCGACCTGCAGCACTACGTCGAACTGGTCGACGCCGGTGAAGGGACAGTTCCGGAGAGGCTCGACATGCTGCTCGAGCACCGGGACACCGTTCGTCGGCAGATCAAGGAGCTCACGTTGTCTTTGGCTGCGACGGAGTACAAGATTGCGACGTACGGCGGGCGGACCGGAGAGCAGGAGTGATCCGTTCAGTGGATGTGAGTGGCTGTTTTCGTGACTCGCCCTCTTCTGATTCCGATCGAGACGAACGCGCCAATCAGGGAGACGATGGCGCCCACCCACATCGTCGTCTGCAGCCCATACATGAATGCAGTCTCTGTCGCTGATCGCAGTGTGAGGGAAAGAGCCGGGTCAATTTCTGTCACGACTGGTGTGGTGCCCTGGGCGACGGCGCGAACCGCATCTTCCGAGACTCGATCGACTATGAAGTCGGGAATGACGTTGCCCAGTAGTGTTTCGTGGAACTTTGCTGCGGATGCCGCTGCCATCACGGCTCCGAGCACTGAAGTTCCGAGGATACCGCCAACTTGAAGTGAGGTCTGATGGACGCCCGCGGCAGGTCCGGCGTCTGCGACGTTCGCATTCCCTAGGATCGCTTGGACTGACGCAGTCATCACAAACCCGATTCCCAGGCCCAGTACCACAAACGGAATGGCCAGAGAAAGGTAGCTTCCGTGTGGTTCGATGGTGGTGAACAGTAGGAATCCCACTGCGCTGAGCAACATTCCCATAAACAAGGGCGGACGTGCGCCGTACCGTTTGATGATCCAACCGCAACTGCTCGAAGCGATTACATTCGCGATACTCATCGGGAGGATGTGGAGTCCAGCGGCCATGGGGGAGTCACCGTTGATCTGTTGCAAGAACAAGAGAATGAAGAACAGTGAGCCGACAAGCGCAAAGAAGGAGATGATTGTCAGGATGACTCCGAGTGTGATTGACCGGTCAGCGAATAGCCGAAGCGGCACCAAAGGATCCGATGCGCGTCGCTCCGCTTCTACGAAGGCCAAACCAGTGACGGTTCCACCGACCAGCCACCCGATGACATGCCAATCAGTCCAACCACTTTCGGGGGCTTTTATAAGTCCATAGGTTATGGCGAGGAGTGAACTCGTCAGCAAGATCGAACCCAGGACGTCGAACTTTACAGTCCGTACGACCCGGCCCTTGGGGAGCAGAAACAATCCTGTAGCGAGGGAAATCGCCGCAACGGGGACGTTGATCAAGAAGGCCCATCGCCAGCTGGTGTGCTCGATCAGCAATCCGCCGATCAGGGGGCCGGCGGCGGATGAAGCGCCGATCAGCGATGCGAAGACCGCAAGCGCCTTCGGAAGTGCTGCCTCGGAGAAGAGGGACCGAAGCAATGCCAGAGCGTTGGTGACGATCAGTGCGCCGAAAATTCCCTGGCCGAGTCTCGAGAAGATCACCATTTCTACACTGTGCGCCAAGGCAATTCCCGCTGATGCCAGCCCGAAACCGACGATCCCTGAAAGGAACACAGATCGTCGTCCGAAGCGATCGCCCAACCTTCCCGCGAGAACGAGCGTTGCCGCCATCGCGAGCAGATAAATGTTGGTAATCCATTGCAAACCAGAGAGACTCGCGCCTAGATCGACGACAAGAACCGGATTGGCCACTGCCGTTATCGTGCCGTCGAGCGAAACGATGAGAACGCCGAGTGCGATCGCAGTCATGGCGACCCAGGGATTGGAGTCTCGAGGTGGATCGGTGACTGGGAGTGCGTGGATTTCAGTACTGCCAGTAGATGTCACTGAGGTCTACTACTTTCTGATCGATCGGAGTTCTTCAGAGGTTGATCATGTGGCCTGCGAGGCCGTGGATCGCTTCCTGCAGTGCCTCACTGAGT
>NZ_JASHKY010000005.1:0-42608 GCF_030056935.1 Rhodococcus sp. IEGM 1302
GAACGACACGCTCACCCTCTTGGGCGAGGGGAACGGTACGTTCACACCATCAGGGCAGGGCAGGGCAGGGCAGGTGAGCGGCTGGGCAAAGCTGGCAGGCGTTATGGCAGAGCTGCCTGCAGCACCTCGCAGAGCACGTCCAGCGTCCTCGAGTACTGCGACTGCGTCGGCGTGCTGTAGCCGACGACGATGCCGTCACCGCCGACTGACGACACGTCGGGATGTCGGAAGACCGAAAGCCCTTCGAGCCCGAGATCGCGCGCCCGGGCCGCTGCAAGAACAGATTGTTCGGTGCCGGAGGGCAGACGGATCACAGCGTGAAGTCCCGCGGAGATCCCCTCGACCCTGACCTGGGGTACTTGCTGCGCAAGTGTCGCAACCAGTTGATCGCGTCGTCGTCGGTACGAGGTGCGCATCTTTCGAATATGGCTGTCGAATCTTCCGGATTCGATGAAGTCCGCCAAGGTCAATTGATCCGTTGAACTTACCCAGCGTTCGTAGGGTCCCTTTGTTGCGAGGACAGGTTCGATCAGCCTGTCCGGCAACACCATCCATCCGATGCGAATTGCCGGCGACAGTGTCTTGCTGACAGTGCCCAGGTACGCAACGTGCTGCGGTGCGATTCCTTGGAGTGCACCGACAGGTTTTCTGTCGTAACGGAATTCGCCGTCGTAGTCGTCCTCGATGATGACGCCGCCCGTAGTCGTGGCCCATTCGAGAGCGGTCGCGCGCCTCGCCGGTGTGAGGGGACCGCCGAGAGGGAACTGATGGGTCGGCGTCAGCAGAACACTCTCAGCAGAAGTAGACGCCAATTCGTCTGTGCAAGTGCCTGATTGGTCAACCGATATGGGAACTGTCAGCAGCCCTTCGTCGGCGAGCAACTGCCGGTGCAGGTGAAGGCAGAAAGCGTCGACCGCAATCGTTCCTCCGAGTGCGCGGGCAAGGAGGGAGATCCCGTGACCCGAGCTGGCACTGATCACAATGCAGTTCGGATCGACGCGAACGCCTCTGGTGCGGCTCAGGTATGTGGTGAGGGCGTTTCGGAGTTCGACTCGGCCTCTGGGATCAGTAGTCGCGAACGCGTCGGTCGGCGCGGTGGTCAAAGCACGTCTGGCGGACGAAATCCATGCAGTGCGGGGAAACGCCGACGCGTCGGGCGATCCAGGGAGAAGGCTGTAGGTCCAGCGTCGTCGAGTCGGTGATGGCTCGACCTCGCGGGTGTGTGTGCTGGCGAGCGTGGCGACCAGGGTCCCGGAACCAGGCCGTGTGACAAGCCACCCAGCTGCGGCGAGCTCGGCATAGCAGTCCGCAACGGTGTTTCGGGCAACTCCGAGGTCGAGCGCGAGGGTGCGGGAAGGTGGGAGTCTGGTGCCGGGCTTCAGCAGTCCACTGTCGATCGCGTCGCGAAGGGTCTGAAGCAGTGCAGCGCGAACCCCGATTCCCTGTGGCAGCTCGATATGTAGATCGAACCCAAGATTGGCCCACGAATTCACCACCGGATTGAACCATGTTTCCGGGTCTTTCCGGGATTACCGTTTGAGTTATGACTACAGCAACAGGACAAAGACTGGATATCGCAAAGCTGGCGCCCGAGGTCTACAAGGCGATGATTGCGTTGGATGCCGCTGCACGCAAGGGGCTGGAGCCGACGCTCGTCGAGCTGGTCCTCACGCGTGCGTCGCAGCTGAATCATTGCGCATGGTGCCTGGACATGCACACTCGCGACGCACGAAAGGTCGGCGTGACGGAGCAGAAGCTCTACCTACTGAACGCGTGGGAAGAAGCGCGAGGGATGTACTCCGATCGTGAACGTGCCGCGCTCGCCTTGACCGAGGCCGTGACAGTCCTCACCGACGGTTTCGTTCCGGACGAGGTGTACAGCGAGGCTGCCGGCGAATTCTCGGACGTGGAACTGGCTCAGCTCATCAGCGTCATTTTGACGATCAATGCGTGGAATCGCATTGCGGTTACCACAAGGAAGGCGCCTCCGGTCCGAGACTGATCCGAGGCTCGTGCTCCGCTCTCCGGCAGGGCAGGGTTCCGCCGTCGGAGATCTGGGTAATCGGCGCAAAGAGGACCAAAAGATTGGTTCAGGATGTGAACAAAACCAACAGATTCTTTGAATGTGAGGCAAATCACATAATGTGAGTGGAGATTGTTCTGGGTCATCTACAAGTTGCCCGAATCCCGACAAAGCAGTCTCGGTCGGAAGTTTCCGGCGAAGGGGTCCGCATAGCGGGCCCCTTCTTTTGCGCGCGAGCTGAAAACGCCCCTTCCTGTGAGTTTCCCCAGGATGTCCAAGTTACCGACTGGCTAGCGTTGGCGAAATGTCGGGAACGTCGCGGTTGGATGAGCAGATTTTGGGGGGATCGCGATTGTTGTGCGGTTGGACAAAGGTTCAGTCACCTTCATGGCTAACTCGTCATCCGAATGTCCAAGCTGCGCCCTGGGTGCTCGACGATTGGGTGATCTTTCTTGAAACATGCACTACATTGCCATTCAGTAACTGGCTGATTGCCAAAAGTGATCGGCTGATCCTCTCGGAAGTGAGCGCTGGGTGGCGTGGTATTGGGAATCCAGGCAACCGTCCCGCTACCGAAATGTCTTGAAAGGGAAGCTTTGATGACTGTGTCTGGTTCACGGCGTAGGCCGCTTGTTCTCCGGCTCTCGCTAACTGCAGCTATTGCCGTAACGGTCGCCGGTAGTAGCGTTGCTTTTGCTTCGCCAGCTGTGTCCGCGCCGATGCCGGTGCGAACCGCGGCCGCTCCGGCGTTCACCGCCGGGTTGTGTGAGGGCACCGAGTACACGCCCTCGGAGCAGATGCTCGACATCTCCGGCATTCGGCTGGATCACTACAACGACGGCAACATCGTGCCGATGTACGGCACCACCGATCGGGGTACCTCGGCCGCGGTGGATGCTCCGGTCTGCGGTGTCCGCGACGTCGACGGAATTGCGAAGTCGGAATGGATGTACTGCACGGACTTCGATCTCGATCCGTGTGCCGGTGTCGACGAGAACTGTTTGCCGGTTGACAAGCACAACGACGAGATGGGTGCGACGGTGCCGTCTTCGGGCAATCCCGATCTGTCAGCCGACGATCTCGCTGTCATCAGTTGGTTGCTGCAGAATCCCGCCAAACTCGACGGTGTCGTTTCGGGAAATGGCAGCGAGGATGCACGTTCGGCGCGGCAGACGCTTGTGTGGTGTGTCTCGGACTACGACAATCCGCTGATGGCCGATTTCAAAAGCCTGTGCGACAGGAACATCGGCGACGACGAGCGAGCTCGCATCGTCGAGATCATGAACGTCACGCAGACGCTCGACCTCGTTCGCAAGACACCCGCGACGGGGACTCTGAAGGCCGGCGAGACTGCCGTTTTCACCCTGAATACGAATATGTACCGGAAGCCGATCACTGTTCAGTCCTCGGCGGGCACCGAACTGACCGTCTGTGGTGACAACGCCACGGCGACGTTGACTGCAAATCAACTGACGGTCGACGGCCGCGGCGACGCACCGACTGCTGTTGATCTTTGCCTCACCGCTGCGGCCGGCGGGGACTACTCGGTGACTGCAAGCGTCATTCCGGATTCGGTCGAGAACCTGCACTGGAACACGGCAGGCGCACAGTGCCAGATCTTCGCGTCGTTCGACACCGTTCGGCCGGCTTCGATGAATGCATCTGCCAGCGTCGGATATGCAGCAGCACCCACGACGACACCGGCAACGAGCACGCCGGCAACAACGACACCGGCAACGACCACACCGGCCACCACGACGCCTGCAACCCCGGTCGTTCCGATCGTGCCGATTGTTCCGATCGTGCCCATCGTGCCGATTGTGCCTGTAGTTCCGGGTGCACCTGTTCCGTCGCAGCCGGTTGCAACTCCCGCAACTCCGGCGCCGTCGGCTCCGAAGCCGGCCACTGGCCCCCGCCCGGTTGCCATCGACGGTGGTGCTGCTGAACAGAATTCAGGCCGCAACGTCGCCGTCGCAGTGACGGGCCTCGGGCTTGTCGGAATGGCTGCTGCCGGAGCAGTTGCTCTCCGCCGCAAGCGATCCTGACACCAGGCACGTGTAGTAGACGTCGGCACCGATCACGCTTCGTGTGATCGGTGCCGACATTGATCAGACGCAGGGGGCGTCAATTCGCACGAGGTGCCGGGGGCGCCTCATCCCGCAGGAGACAGTTCGATGACCATGTACGAGTCGGATCCCAATCCATCCAATCCATACGACGATCCCAACCACGATCAGCCCGCGAGTCCAGGCAAAGGGCGTCGTGTCGCGTTCATTCTGGCTCTCATCGCGGTGTTGGCCGCCGGTGCTTCCATGGCCTTCGTCGGCCTGCGATCCTCCGATGGCGATGCTGCGATCCCGCCGAGTCCGGGAGTTGTCATGTCGCACTCCGCGAATCCGGCAACGCCTACGGATGCGTTGATGACTCCCAACACCCTTTCGCTCGACCCGGTCGGTGTTCAGGCGCCGATCGTGGACGCCACCGTGCCGGAAGGAGTTCTCACTCCGCCGGAGAACGTCAAGAACGTCGGAATCTGGCTCGACGGTGCATCTCTCGATTCCGCCACCGGCACGACCTTGATTGCCGGACACGTCAATCTGACCGGCCAGGGTAACGGCGCGCTGTTCGACCTGGGCACGATCGAGCCGGGTGAAGTGATCCGTACATCCGACGCGACGGGTAAGAGCACGTCGTGGAAGGTGACTGCGGTGACGACGCGCCCGAAGGCCGATGGTGTGGAGGAAAGCGTGCTGGCCGGCCCGGAAGGCCCTCGTAAGTTGGCAGTCGTAACCTGCGGCGGCGAACTGCAATTCGAGGACGGTGTGGGCAACTACGCCGACAACGTCTACCTGTACGCGGATCTGATGGTCTGAGACACAGGAATGATTCCGACGGTCCCCGATCCCTCTTCGTAGAGATCGGGGACCGCCTGTTGGATAGTGTCGCAGGTATGGATCTTCACTTGTCTGGAAAGCGTGCGATCGTTGCCGGTGGTAGCAAGGGGATCGGTCTGGCAATCGCCAGAGGTCTGGCCGCTGAAGGGGTCGACATCGCGATACTCGCGCGCACTGAGCGAACCGTCGTAAGCGTTGCACGAGATTTGGTTTCGGAGTTCGGAATTCGTGCGATCGGAGTCGTGACGGATACGCGAGACGACGACGCGGTTCAGGCGTCGGTGCGGCAAGTGGTAATGGAGTTCGGCGGTGTCGACATTCTGGTCAATTCGGCAGCGACGCCGTTCAGCGCCGGAAAGCCGACGGATTTCGAGGCGACCACCGACGACGTCGTGCGAGACGAAGTCGAAGTGAAAGTGCTGGGGTACCTGCGAACTGCGCGCGCTGTGGCGCCGTATCTGATTGATCAGGGTTGGGGTCGGATCATCAACATCAGCGGTTTGGGTGCCAGACAGGCCACTTCGATCGCCCACACGATCCGCAACGTCAGTGTGTCTGCACTGACCAAGAATCTTGCGGACGAGCTGGGCCCCAAGGGAATCAACGTCACCGTCGTCCATCCGGGCGTGACGAGGACCGAGAGGTTGACCGCACGGATTACGCGCGAGTCGGAAGAATCCGGCCGCTCGCAGGCAGAGGTGGAGCGTGGTATCGCGACGAACTCGATACATCGGATCATCGATGCCGAAGAAGTAGCCGACGTCGTGACCTTCCTGGCATCGCCGCGAAGCATCGCGATCACCGGTGACGCAGTGGCAGCGGGTGGAGGAGTGCCAGGGCCGGTCTACTACTGAAATTGTGCGTACTGCTACCTGCCGGCGGTGGTGACGATCGTGTGAACGCGTCCGCCGCCGAGTCTCTTGCTTTCGTACATCGCCGAATCGGCGACTTTCTGCATGTCCGTGAACGCTGCTGCGCGGTCTTCTCCGGCGACGAATTTGTGGGTACGCACGGCGATTCCGATGCTCGAAGTCGACGGTATCTCGTCGGAATTCGAGTGCATTGCCGGTCCGATCGAGTTGAGCATCGGTCCGATGGCTGGCACGGAAAGTCTTTGAACGAGGATGAATTCGTCGCCGCCGACCCGCGCGACGACAGCATCAGCGTGTGCCCAGGCGGATAACCGCTGCGATACCCGGAGAATGATGCGATCGCCGACGTCGTGGCCGTGCACGTCGTTGATCGTCTTGAACCGGTCGATGTCGATCGCGATCACGAGTAGAGCCGCAGATTCTTGACGCTGGAACCCCTCGAGTACCTTCTCGACGTGGCGGTCGAGGCCACGACGGTTCAAGAGGCCGGTGAGAGGATCGAGGTCGGAACTGGAAGCATCCATGCTGAGCATCGTCAGCACGATCTGCGAGATGAATGCGCAGACCACCAACGCGGTGATGACGACCAGTACTTTCGAAACACCAAGGGCTGGATCGCGATCCGGCCCGAACAGAATTGGCTGCGCAGCCACCGCGATCACAAGAAGCGAAAAAGCTATGTGCGCGATCTGCAACTTCGGGTTGTGGAAGTAGGCGATGTAGATGCCGACCAGAGCAAAAATGACACAGGTGAGCAATCGTGCGAGCTGGGAGGAATCTCCAACGACGGAGATCGTGACCGCGATGTCGCAGAAGACCACGAAACCGAACGAGCGACGCTTTGTGGGGCCGAAGACCCACCATGAGACTCCGACTACGAAGCACGAGATCACGACAACAGTATTGAAGAACAGCGCAATCGTGCTTGTCGGACCGGCAGGGCTGAATCTGTTCAGTAGTGCGCACACTCCCAGTCCGATGACAATGATGCCAAGTAATAGCCGGGTGGCGGTCGTGAGGCCGTTGTCGCGGAGATAGCGAGTGAAGCGGTCGTATTGATCGGGAAGAATCAACCACTCGCGGGTCAGCGTCCTCATCGACTTCATCTGCGATGTCATGAGTGCATCAGTCCTCGAAGGCTGGAGCGTGCGCCATTCATCGCGAACTGATTCCTCTTCTGTCTGGCACCTTGCAATGCTAACTGGATCGATGCCGCATCGGACCGAGATGTTCGGATCGGCGACCCGGATGTCTGCGTTGCGCCAGCGTGGAGTATAAATACATCTTGTGTCTATGTTGTATTCCGCTTCCGAAACCGTCTTCCGCGAAGTCAAGGAGCTGATCCTTTCCGGCGAGCTCGCCGGCGGGGAGCTGATCAGTGAGGGTGACATCGCTGCACGGACCAATGTGAGCCGAACGCCGGTGCGTGAGGCGTTTCTGCGTCTCGAGTCGGAAGGTTGGATGCGCCTCTATCCGAAGAAGGGGGCGCTGATCGTCCCGGTCGCGGATGGGGAAGCGGAACACGTAGTCAGTGCCAGACAGCTCGTCGAGACTCAGAGCGTTCGAGTCGTGTCGGTCCGACCGCACGCACGGGAAGCGCTTGTCGCAGCGTTGCGCGCGAATCTGATCGAGCAACGTGAGATTGCTGATCGCGGGGACGTGGCCGCGTTCAGCGCAATCGATGCAGACTTCCACAAGATGATCGTTGCCGCCGGCGGGAACCCTTTGCTCGACTCGTTCTACGCGAGTCTGCGCGACAGGCAACGACGGATGACAGCCCGGTCGATCTCACGCGACCCCGGCCAACTCTCGCGCATCCTTGCCGATCACACCGCGCTTACCGACCTCGTCGACACAGGCGATGCCGACGGATACAACACTGCCGTCCTCACACACATGCGCCAGGTCCACGGCCTCGGCTTCGAAGGAACTCTGTGATGAGCACCCAAACGATCGGCGCTGGGACCGCGGCCGAAACTCGTCTCGAGGGTGAACGCCTCTCCGGCGGAAAGTGGCTGTGGCTGACCGTTGCCGCCAGTATGTTCGCCGCTGCCTGGGGCGGAAACGAATTCACCCCACTGCTGGTGATGTACCGACTCGACCACGGCTATTCGCCGGTGATGGTCGATTTCTTCCTCTTCGCCTACGTCGTCGGAATTGTGCCGGCCCTGCTGCTCGGCGGCCCGCTGTCCGATCGATTGGGTCGACGCCCGATCATGCTCCCCGCGCCGATCATCGCGATCGCCGGTTCGACGCTGCTCGCTTTCGGGGCGGACTCCGCCGCTGCTCTCATCCTGGGAAGAATCCTCTGTGGCATTGCCTTGGGGATCGGTATGGCCGTCGGCGGCTCCTGGGTCAAGGAGTTGTCCACGCAACCTTGGGACCCGACGGCGTCGGAAGGCGCAGGTGCTCGGCGAGCAGCGATGAGTCTGACCGCGGGCTTCGCCTTGGGAGCGGGTGCTGCGGGAATCTTGGCGCAGTGGGCGCCCATGCCGAGTGTGTTGGCGTACTTGTTGCACATCGCGATCACCGTCCTCGCCGCCATGGCGCTGTGGCGTGCGCCCGAAACACGACCGGCACAGGCGAAATCCGACCGTCGCAGGTTGATCGACGACCTCAAGATCCCCTCGGCAGGTCACCCCAGATTCCTCTACGTCGTCGTTCCGTTGGCGCCGTGGGTGTTCGGTGCCGCCAGTGTCGCGTATGCAGTTATTCCGGCGCTCATGACCGGGCACAGTGGCGATGCGCCCGTGGCTTTTTCGGCTCTGCTGTGCATGGTCGCGCTGACATGCGGATTCGCGATTCAGTCGTTGGGGCGCAAGATCGACACCGACCGCAGTGCTCGTGGCGCCGTTGTGGCTCTGGTGTTTCTGGTGGTCGGTATGGCCGGTGCTGCTCTGGTTGCGTCGACGCTGACCGTGGCGATCGCGATCGTGGCTGCAGCGATCCTCGGTTGCGGGTACGGCATGGCACTGGTGTCCGGGTTGCTGGAGATCCAGCGAATCGCGGGGCCGGACGATCTGGCAGGATTGACCGCGGTGTTCTACTCGATCACTTACATCGGGTTCGCGGTGCCTGCGTTGCTGGCGATGCTGTCGGAAAGCATTCCGGCGCTGAGCTACACGGTGACTCTTCTGTTCGGATCAGCCGCCGCCGCTGCCTGCTTGATTCTGATTCTCTTCAAGTCGCGTTCACACCTTCCGAGCGCGTGAAGCCGGTCCGCCGACTCCTGCGAGAGTCGGCGGACCGGGGCGAAATCACGCGTCTACGGTTGCGGAACCGTTTTCCGAATTGTGGACCGAATTGTGTACCGAACCAGCCGGAACCGATGCGGTCTTGTTCAGGCCGTTGAGCAAACCGGTGATATCGACGCCTGAGCTTTCGAGAGTTTCGATGACACCGGCAATCACCTGGGGACTGATGCCCAGGATCGAGCCGATCGAACCCTGCGCCCCGTCGCTGCCGCCGACGATGGAGATCCGATCGATGTCGCCGACCGGCTTCGCTGCTGCTGCGGTGGCGTCGACCAGTGCTGCCAGAACGTCAGGCAGAGTGAGCAACTGCGCGGCCTGCGGGGTGTAGGAATTGAGCGCCTCGGCGATCTGACGCTTACCGGCAGCTTCGGCTTCGAGCTTGGCGCGCAAACCATCCGCTTCGGCCTGCTGTTCGGCGCGAACGGCGTCGGCCGCTACCTTGCGGCCGTCAGCTTCGGCTTCCAGACGTGCTCGAAGGCCGTCGGCATCAGCCTGCTGCTCGGAGCGAACAGCGTCGGCGACGAGCTTTCGTGCATCGGCCTGAGCCCCGCCGGCCTGCCTTGCTGACTCGGCCTGTGCCTGGGCGCGGAGGATCGCGGCCTGTCGCTCACCCTCTGCGCGTGCGATGGAGGCTTGGCGTTCGGCCTCGGCCGGTGCAATGACATCTGCCTGCAATGCCGCTTCCGATTGCTGGGCGCGACGACGCTCGACCTCGGTGCGAGCTTCGACGCGGGCCGCCTCGGCCTGCTCACGTGCGATGCCGACGGCCTTCTCGGCCGTTGCCTGCGCGAGTGGTCCGGCCTGGTCGGCTTCGGCGTTCTCGGCTTCGGTCTGTGCTCGAAGGCGAGCGAGTTCGACGTCGCGCTTCTGATTTGCACTCGCGATCGCAGTGTCGGCCTCGGCCTGTGCGACGGAGCCTGCCTGTCGCGCCTTTGCCGACTGGATCTGCGAATCACGCTCTGCTTCAGCAGTTCCGATCGCGGCATCACGTTTGACCTCGGCGATGCGGCGCTGACCGAGCGATTCGAGGTAGCCGTTGAAGTCGGAGATTCCCGCGATCTTGATGACATCGACTTCCATGCCGATGCGTGCGAGGTCGCCACCTGCCTCCTCGACCACGCTGCGTGCGAGCGAATCGCGGTTGGAGTTCAGATCCTCGACCGTCATGGTCGCGGTGATTCCGCGCAGACTGCCGGCGAGGATTTCGTTGATCTGCTGCTGGAGTTCGTCCAGGTCGGAGGTCAGGAATCGTTGCACCGCTGTCTGAACCGCTTCGTCGGCGGAACCGATTCGTACCAGGCCGACTGCCTCGACGTTGACCGGAACACCGTCGTTGGAGAGTGCATTCTTGAGATTGATGCTGACGTTGAACGGCTCGAGCGACATGATGTCGACGCGTTCGATTCCCGGAATCTTGAACCGGGCTCCGCCGCGGACGACTTTCGGCTTGCCTCGTCCGGTGAAAACCGCCACTTCGTTCGGCGGGACCTTGACGTAGTTCTTCACGTAGATCGCGGGGAGAACGATGAAGATGATTACTGCGACTACAACCGCAATGATGATGATTGGCAGCATGTATCGAGTCCTTAGATCGCGTCGTCAACCGTGACGACGTGAAGGTATTGATCGTCTACATCGGCGATGTAGACGGTGGTGCCGGTGGTGAGCGCCATCGGCTGTGCACTGACGGCCTTGGCCTGCACGCGATTGCCTTCGGCGTCGACGAACGAGACTTCTCCCCAACCTTCGGCTGCAATGGTGAGGGTGACCGTGCCCAATAGCCCGGAGTACGAAGCTCGTCCGATGTGCGAATTATCTTGTTGCTCAAGGAGGTAGGGGAGAAGTAGGCCGCGCGTGACGACAACGAGAACGGCGGCGAGTGCGAGTGCTGCAATCGCCGCTACCAATGTCGGAGCGTCCGCGAGAGTGGCAGCTACGCCGCCGGCGCCGAAGCCGAAAAGTGCTGTGGCCAAGGTTGTCAGGCTCAGAAATGGCAGCCCGTCTGCGTGGCCGCCGCCCAGATCTGCAACCTCGCCGACGGCAAAGGCTCCGATCAGGGCGACGACCCCGATCACGAAACATATTGTGAATACAACGAACATCGATCCCCCGATCTACCTGTCGAGGAAGCGTGCCCTGAGAATTGTGTTGTCGGGGTCGTCCCTCGGCCCACCTCTATAGTAAAGGTAAGACAAAGATAATCGGCGCATTCGGAATGTTTCGGCGTGGTGCTACGGCTGGGGGAAAGCGTCAAAGCCGAGGTAGCGGGCGTTGATTCAGCCATGCATCCCAGAGAGGGCGCAGTGGGGTGTCGGTGAAACGTGAAGCGAGATCGGTGAATTGCTCGGTGCTGACCGTGCTGTGCCGATGCTTCGTGGTCCACTGGCGGATCAGTTCGAAGAATTTCTCGTCTCCGAGAACGCCGCGCAGGGCGTGCAGAGTCAAGGCGCCCCGCTTGTAGATTCGATCGTCGAACATCAGGGCAGGCCCGGGATTGGCGACGATCAAGTCCTGAGATTTACGCCCGAGCCCTTGATAGGCGTTGGTCGCGAGTTGGTTCGAGGATGGGCCACCGGAATTCTCGGACCAGATCCACTCCGCGTAACAGGCAAAGCCTTCGTGTAGCCAGATGTCGCACCACTGCCCGAGAGTGAGGCTGTTGCCGAACCATTGATGGGCAAGCTCGTGTGCGACAAGACGTTCGGAACCGCGCCTACCCGTGCAGTGGTTGGCTCCGAAGATCGAGAGTCCCTGCGCTTCGATGGGGATTTCGAGTTCGTCGTCGGTGACCACAGCGGTGTAGTCGGCAAAGGGATACGGGCCGAACAGCTTTCCGAAGACCTCCAGCATCTGGGGTTGGCGCCCGAAGTCGACGTCGAACGCTGCGCGCAGCCGAGGTGGGTGAACGGCGAAGACCGGTACCGGCCCGGCGCTCACCTGTCGGTGCTCGTACTGACCGATCTGAATCGTCGCCAGGTAGGTTGCCATCGGTTCGGTCTGCTCGTAGACCCACGTCGTCTGACTCGCACGGGTCTGCTTGCGGATCAGCTTGCCGTTGGCGAGGGCATAGAACGGGGAATCGGTGGTGATCGAGACGCGGTACGACGCTTTGGAAATCGGATGGTCGTCGCACGGGAACCAGGACGCCGCGCCGTTGGGCTGACTTGCGACCAAAGTTCCTTCGTCGAGTTCCTCCCAGCCGACTTCGCCCCACAGGCTCTTGATCGGCTCGGGGTTGCCGCTGTACGCGATGGTGACCGACAGGGCACCGCCCGCGGGGATCTTGGTAGACGGCGTGATGATCAGCTTGTTGTTCAAGTGCGCGTACTTGGTGCCGCGGGCACCGTTGACGGACACCTTGGACACCTGCAGGTTCTGCGCGAGGTCGAAGCTGAACTTGGATCGGCTCTCGGTGGTGACAGCGGTGATGACTGCCTTGCCGGCGAGACGGTTACTGAAGACCTTGTACGTCAGTTCCAGTTCGTACCGAGACACGCGGTACCCGCGGTTGCCGTTGTGTGGCAGGTACGGATCGAGCGGCTCCTCGAGCATTCTGTTCGGCTTCACGACGCCACCCACGGTGCAATCGGATTGCCCTGCCAGCGGGTGGAGGGCGGAACGGTGTCACCTCGCATCACCAGAGATGCAGGCCCTACCGTCGCTCCCGCGCCGATGCCGGCTGCGGGTAGCGCGACGCAATGCGGTCCCAGCGTTGCTCCTGCTCCCAAGGTGACGGTGTCCATGGACATGATCCGATCATGGAAGAGATGAGTTTGCACGACGCACCCCCGTTCCACTGTCGCTCCGTCGCCCAAAGTCACAAGATCTGCCTCGGGTAGCCAGTACGACTCACACCAAACGCCCTTGCCGATCTTGGCCCCGAGCCCACGCAAGAAGATGTTCAGTACGGCAGTACCAGTCGCTGCGCGAGCGAACCACGGCGCCGCGACGGTTTCGACGAACGCGTCGGCTACCTCGTTGCGCCAGACGAACGAACTCCACAGCGGATGCTCGACCTTGGCGATGCGCCCGACGACGATCCACTTGGCGGCGATGGTGATCGCGCCCGCCACTGCTCCGGCGACGAGCAGAATTACGCCGCTCAACAGAGCCGCGAACCAGAATCCGACGGCGCCGACCAGTGCTTCGAGTGCAAACAGAACACCGAGACCGATGCCGAACGTGACCATCACGGGGATCAGTCGGCAGGTTTCGACCACTCCGCGGGCGATCTTGAGTCGCATCGGCGGATTGAACGTGCGGGCGGCGTCGGTGTCCCCGGCAGCCCTTCTCAGACGTACCGGTGGACTACCCAGCCACGATGATCCGGACTTGGCCTTGGACGGGGTGGCCGACAGAACCGCCACGAGACCGTTCTTGGGGACGCGTCGACCGGGGGCGGTCATACCGGAGTTGCCGAGGAACGCACGCTTGCCGATCTTGGCCTGTTCGATGTGCATCCAGCCGCCGCCGAGGCCGTAGCTCGCAACCATGGTGTCGTCGGCGAGGAATGCGCCGTCGGCGACCGTCGTGAACTTGGGAAGGAGGAGCACGGTGGATGCTTCGACGTTCTTGCCGATCTTGGCGCCGAGGAGGCGGAGCCATCCCGGCGTCAGCAGGCTCGCGTAGAGCGGGAAGAGGAAGGTTCTGGCCGAGTCGAGCAGGCGTTCGGTCGCCCACACCTGCCAGCCGATGCGGCTGCGGACAGGGTGGTAGCCGGGGGTCAGCCCGATCGAGAGAAGACGAACGGCCACAAGGGTGATGACTGCGAAGACGAGCAAACTCAGGATGGTCGCGACGGGAAGCATGATCAGCGATTGGAGCACTGCACTCGCGAGCGTGTCGGTGTCGCGGATCCACCAACCGATCAAGGCGATTCCGGCCATCAGAGCGAAGATCGGCATACCGGCCAGGAAGACCGAGGTGACGCCGTATACCGGCACCCAGCCGGGTGCGCGCTTCGGATGTTCGGCCGGCCAAGGATGATTCGCTTTCCCGACCTTGGTGGCGGGGGAGCCGGCCCACTGCTGGTTTGCCTTCACTCGGCCGAACACCGCAGATCCGGGTTCGACGACGGCGTCGCGACCGATACGCGCGCCGGGCAGAAGCGTCGAGCGTGAACCGACGGAGGCGCCGTCGCCGATCTTGATCTCGCCGATGTGGATGACGTCGCCGTCGATCCAGTGGCCCGAGAGGTCGACTTCGGGTTCGACGGAGCAGCCGTCACCGAGTTCGAGCATGCCGGTGATGGGAGGAAGTGTGTGGAGATCGACGCCGCTGCCGATGTCGGCGCCGAGGGCGCGGGCGTAGTAGAGCATCCACGGTGCGCCCGAAAGGTTGGCTGCGCCACTGGCTTCGGTGAGTCGCAGCGCTATCCACAGACGCAGGTGTTCACTACCACCTCGCGGGTACGTTCCTGGCTCCAACTTGCGTAGGAGCAGGCGCGCCCCGACGACGGCGATGGTCATACGGCCGATCGGTGTGATGAACAGGATGAATGCCAACAGGATCCACCACCACGAGACCGTGGGCGCCCAGCTGACGTCGACGAACCAGCCGAGGACGTTGTTCGCGATCGCCAGCCACGTCACCCACTGCAGTCCGGTGAGCGTCGTGAGCGGAACGGTGACGGCGATCTGCGCGAGCTGAGTCTTCAAGGGTGTCGGAGCGACGATGCGCGGCTCCACAGTTTCGGTGGGTGCCAATTCGTCGAGATATTCGGCGAGCGATCCCAACCGTGGGTGGTCGTAGAGCTGTGCGACGGTCACTTCGGGGAACCGCTCGCGCAGGGCGGTTACCAGCTGAGCCGCAGAGAGGGATCCGCCGCCCACTTCGAAGAAGTCGTCGTCGAGTCCGGTGATCTGCGCGCCCAGGATCGATCCCCACAGGCCGGCAACCCAGGCAGCGGTGCCGTCGAGGCCCAACGCGGCCCCCGCATCTTCACCGGCGCCGGGCAACGGCCACGGCAGCGCATTGCGGTCGACCTTGCCTGACGTACGCGTCGGAAGTTCGTCCATCAACGCCAGACGCGGCACGAGGGCTGCTGGTAGCTGCTCGCTGAGCAGCGCATGAGCGGCCTTGAGATCGAAGTCGGGATCCGTGCTGGCGATGTATCCGACGAGGAGCTGGTTGCCGGCTGCCGTCTTCTTCACGGCTGCGGCAGCGCCGCTCACACCCGGCAGGTTCTGCAAGGCGTTGTCGACCTCACCGAGTTCGATGCGCCTGCCGCCGAGCTTGACCTGATCGTCCGCGCGGCCCTGGAACATCAGGCCGGTGGTCTCGAGCCGGACCAGGTCGCCGCTTCGGTAGGCGCGTTCCCACCCGAGCGAGGGCATCGACGCGTACTTCTCGGCGTCCTTCGCGGGGTCGAGGTAACGGGCGAGGCCGACGCCGCCGATCACCAGCTCGCCCACCTCGCCGACCGCGACGGGATTGCTCTGGGCGTCGACGACGGCAAGGTCCCAGCCGTCGAGGGGGAGGCCGATGCTGACGGGGCTCTTGCCGTCCATCAGTGCGCCGCAGGCGACGACGGTTGCCTCGGTGGGGCCGTAAGTGTTCCAGACCTCGCGGCCCTCGACGGCCAGGCGTTCGGCCAGTTCGGGTGGGCAGGCTTCGCCGCCGAAGATCAGGAGTCGAACGGCTTCGAGGGCCTCGGCCGGCCACAGAGACGCAAGCGTCGGCACAGTGGAGACGATGCTGACGTCACGCGAGACCAGCCACGGGCCGAGGTCCATGCCGCTGCGAACCAGCGAACGAGGAGCCGGGACGAGGCAGGCGCCGTGGCGCCACGCGAGCCACATCTCCTCGCAGGACGCGTCGAATGCCACGGAGAGTCCCGCGAGGACGCGGTCACCAGGCCCGATGGGCTCGTCCTGGAGGAACATGCGCGCCTCGGCGTCGACGAAGGCAGCGGCATTGAGGTGAGTGACCGCGACGCCCTTCGGGGTGCCCGTGGATCCTGAGGTGAAGATGATCCAGGCGTCGTCCTCGGGTTCGGGTTCGCGAACCGGTGGATGTTCGAGCCGCTTCGGCGCCGTCCCCGGCTGGATTCCGTCGCCGGTGATGATCGCCGCTACCTGCGCCTCGCCGAACACCAACTCGGCGCGCTCTTCCGGATCGTCGGCGTCGACGGGAACGTAGGCGGCGCCCGCCGCGAGGATCGACAGGATCGCGACGTACAGCGAACGCGAACCTGACGGCATCCTGATTCCGACGCGGTCACCTGCGCCGACGCCGGCATCACCGAGCCAGCGCGCACCGAGCTCGATCTCGTCGAGCAACTCCGAGTACGACAGTGTGGTGTCGCCGTCGTCGATGGCAGGTGCTTCCGGGTTGGCCTCGGCTGAGGCCCGCACGATGTCGATGAGCGTGCGCGGCGCAGGTGCATGCGCCGACCGTAGGAATACGGACGGAATCCCGAAAGATTGTTCCGTCTCCGACTGCGACTGGAGTGGCAAACCCGTTGGTCCTGTTCTACTCACGAAACTTAGAGTCCTGCGAACTGTCGAGTTGAAAGTCTCATGACAAGTTTGCGAGTTGGTGAACAGATATGCCTAATGCAACATGCCGAACGTGCCGGTCAGTCCGTACTGGCAGCTTGCGCGTGGCCTTCTGCCGAGTCGGCGAACTCGGGTGTGTCGAACACCTCTCCGCCCAGTGGATCGACGACCTTCGATTCCTCGGAGAAGTCGACGGCGCCGGTATCCGGGTCGATGTTGACCGCATGGGCGGGGACTTCGTGGACCGCGACGAGCATGTGGGCGTCGGAGGGATCCGTCATGATTCCGCTTTGTGACGGGGTCAGCCCGGCGAAGGTCGACGAGATCTTCAGATCGCGGAGCCGCTTTTCGGTGGGTTGCGGAACGTCGGTCGATGCCGAGGCATTTGTAGAAACCCGCAGGTAGCGTGGTGCCGACGCGACCTCGTATCGGAACGCCTTCAGCATCGACAGACATGCCAGCACCATGATGACCGAGAACGGTACCGCCGTGGCGATGGCAACGGTTTGCAGCGCCGTGAGCGATCCACTGCCACCCACGATGAGGAGAACTGCGGCCGCGGCACGGAGAGGAACGTCCAGTAGACACGCGTGATCTTGGAGGTCTCCAAGCTGCCACCGGTCGCGAGGATGTCGATGACGATCGAGCCGGAGTCCGCGGACGTGACGAAGAAGAACACGATCACGACGATCGCGAGAACACTCGAAATCGTTCCGAGCGGAAGTCCGTCGAGAAGCGTGAACAACGACGTGTTGGTGTCCACTGCGCCGGATGCGTCGAGCATCGTGCCCTCGTTGCGCTGACGCAGAATGCCGGAGTTACCGAAGATCGTGAACCACAACGAACCGACCAGCGTCGGGGCCAGCAGCACACCGAAGACGAATTCGCGGATGGTGCGGCCGCGTGAGATGCGCGCGATGAACATGCCGACGAACGGTGCCCAGCTCATCCACCAACCCCAGTAGAAGATGGTCCATGCGCCCTGCCAGCCGTCTTCGGCGAACGGGGACGTACGCAGCATCAGTTCGGGCAAGGCCTGGACGTATCCGCCGAGGTTCTGCACCCACGACTGCATGAGGAACAGCGTCGGTCCCAGAATCAGGACGAACAGTGCCAGCGCGGCAGCGAGCATCATGTTGATGTTGGAGAGCCACTTGAGGCCCTTGGTGACGCCGGAGACGACCGAGAAGGTGGCCATGCCCGTCACGATGACGATGATGGTGATGACCAACCAGTTGTCGGTCTCCACCCAGCCGAGGTAGTCGAGGCCGGCCGAGATCTGCTGGACACCGAAGCCCAGCGACGTCGCGACACCGAACAGCGTGCCGACGATGGCGACGACGTCGATGGCGTGGCCGATCTTTCCTTCGATGCGAGCCCGTCCGAGGAGCGGCTCGAGCAACCAACGGATCGAGAGCGGCCGACCCTTGCGGTAGGTCATGTACGCCAGACCAAGGCCGACGACGACGTAGATCGCCCATGCATGAAGGCCCCAGTGGAACAGCGTCAGTTCCATCGCTTGATTGGCTGCGGCGTCCGTGGATCCCGCGATCTGCCCGGCGACGGGAGGGTTCACATAGTGCGAAAGTGGTTCTGCCACTCCGTAGAACACGAGGCCGATGCCCATCCCGGCGCTGAAGAGCATCGCGAACCACGAGAGCATGCCGAACTCGGGTTGCTCGTCGTCGCGCCCCAATCGGATGTTGCCGATGCGGCTGATTCCGCAGTACAGCGCAAAGATCACGAAACCGGTAGCCGAGAGGATGTACCACCAGCCGACGCCGTCGCTGATCACGTTGTTGAGAGTTTCGAAAGCATCCGCAGCGGTTCCCGCATAGATCACGGCAAAGGCGATCAGGGCAAAGATCACTATCGACGCGGGGATGAACACGGGTTTCCGTAGTTCACGCCACGCAGTTTTGACCGCAGTCATTCCACTCCTCGAACGTTCAGGCATTCACAGCGCCCATACGGGCAGCCACGTGTCACGCGTAGGTGGGCGTTGCGCTCACACCATCGCAGGTCAAGACCGGGCTATTGCTTTGAAATTCAACGTAACGTCAAGTTTCGGTCAACTCAACTGGACGAAAGATGCTGCACTGTCGCGAAAGTTCTCACTGGATACCGTAGTTCCGGTTGTAAATCGTTGGGTAATAGTGGCATTGGGCCATGAGTGGAATGCTGAACGGCGAATTCGATTGGTACGGTGAGTTGAATCGGTCGAGTCGACGCTCACCGATTGACCACATTTGTCAAACTCGGCGAAACAGCCTGTCTGTCAGGTGGTTAACTCCTGGTGTGCTTGCCCGATCGTGGCGGTCAGGTGTCGATACCTAACTGTGATTGTGATGGTCGCAACTATCAGTGATGCGGGCCCTGTTCGCCCCGCTGAGCGTCGATCAGATCCATCGCATCCTTCAGACCCAAGCCCGGATGCAGTTCGCGTAGTGCCTTGATTGCCGGAATACGGTCGTCAGTCGACGCGAGTGCGCTACGGACGTCGTCGGCGGGTATTTCGGTGGGGGCAGTCGTCCCTTCCCACCACACCGACTGAGGTTTGTTCCTGTTTCGCCAGGCTTGGCCTGCGTAGTACGCAGACCCGACCGTCGCGAAAAGCCAGATTGCGAGGAATGTCCAATTCCAAGCTGTGGGTTCTGTGATGACCTTGTCGATGGTGCTTGGGCCGAAGAAAACGAGTAGCCAAACCAGCACGATCGTCTGCCACCATCGCTCGACGCGCCTGCTCGGATTCCACCACTCGGCCATCGATCGATACTCGCACAGTGCTGCGGTTTCGATGCGACGATGGAGATCATGGAGATTCGTGATGCGGTGGAGCGATTTCGAGGGGAATCAGGGACCTCGACGATCTTCGGAGAACCGCACCAGACCAGCGACGGATCGACGATCATCACGGTTTCGCGTCTACACCGGCGGTGGCGCCGCGACCCGATACCGGTGCCAGTGGGAGTGTTCTCGATCCACGAGGGTGAGCCGTCGTGGTCACCGGCCGTCGATCACACCAGGGCGGCTTTGATGGGGGAGTTCATCGGGTTGGCGGCCGCAGTGATCGCAACTCTGGCCGTTCTACGTCGACCGCCCTGGCCTGATGTGACGATTCAGAAGGGGTGACCCAGAATTACGCCGATCAGTTGGAACGGCATCGCGAGGAACATCGATCCGACGTAGAGCGGATAGCGAATCGGATCGCCGGCGAGGTAACCCTCGGCGAGCCAGGCCATGACGTCTGCTGATCCCATAGTCGTTACTTCCCTTCGCTGTTGTGGTTCACCGACATTTTCGGTCGTGGGAGTTGTTTTGTTACAAGCGAACTCGAAGGAGGGGTACATGCGAAGGCAGTTTCGACGCAGCAAACGTCGTCAAGCGAGATCCCCGGGGGCGGTGTCCTCTAACAGCTAAGTCTCGATACTTAGCACTGTGCCGTAGTGAAATCTGTGCATTCTGCACATGTCGGGACAATTTGGTGAGCCCTACAGTCGCTGCATGACAACGACACCTTCTCCTCTCTCAGGCAAGACCGTCGTACTGATCGGCGGCGGAACAGGCATCGGGCTGCGAGTGGCGCAGCTTGCCGTCGACGCCGGCGCGCAGGTAGTTCTCGGTGGCCGAACCGCATCCAAGCTCGAAGCAGCGGCCGCGCAGCTGGGTGAGGCTGCGCACTGGTTCACCGTCGACACCTCCGACGACGACTCGGTGAAAGCGTTCTTCACCAACATCCCCAGCGTCGACGCTCTCTTCACGACGGCTGCCGATTACCAGGTCGGCTCGTTCCGTGAACAGAGCGTCGAGGAAGCGGCGTCGCCGTTCACCTCCAAGTTCTGGGGGCAGTACCGCGTCGTGCACGCTGCGCTCGACAAGCTGACACCCACCGCATCGGTGGTCCTCATGTCCGGCGCTGCCAGTGTGCGGCCACCCGCAGCTGCCGCGGCATACGTTGCAGCCAACGCGGCAATCGAGGGGCTCGGGCGGGGGCTGGCGGTCGAACTGTCGCCGATCCGCGTCAACACTGTCGCTCCCGGAACCATCGACGGGCATCTGTGGGCTCAGCGCCCGGCGGAGGTTCGGGAGGCCGCGTTCACCTGGAGTGCCGAGAACAACGTGCTCGGCCGCGTCGGGAACGAAGACGAGATTGCACAAGCGGTGTTCTATCTCTTCACCAACACGTACACAACGGGTTCCACGCTGTACCCCGACGGCGGGTACGCGTTGCGTTAGACCCGTGCCATTTGGCGACTGTGTGAAATGACGACTGTGCGAAATGCATTGTCGTAACACGAAGAAACGCCAATTCGCCCATAGGCGTGACCCCTGCCACATTCGTACCGTCTTCTCCGAGAACACTTCCCAACTATTCGAGGAGTCCGTCATGAAAAACACGTCAACGACCGCCGCCGGCGGTGAAGTGTCCGACGGTGACGACTACGCGCTCACCCGCGTTCCCGACGAAGCACGATATTCGTGGTTCTCGGTGGCAGTACAGCGATTCGGTCAGGTATCGGCACTCGCACAGTTCTTGCTCGGTGCGACGCTCGGCTACGGTATGACGTTCTGGAATGCCTTCTGGGCATTGACAGTCGGGGCGGTGATTCTCGAGGTCGTCTGTATTTTCATCGGCATCATCGGGGTTCGTGAAGGGCTCAACACATCGGTGGTCGCACGCTGGTGTGGATTCGGGCACGCAGGTTCCGCGGTGATCGGTTTGGTGATCGGGGTCAGCCTGATCGGTTGGTTCGGCATTCAATCTGCTGTCTCTGCATCAGGTTTGCACGGAATCATGCCGTTTCTGCCGCAGTGGGCGTGGGCTTTGGCCTTCGGTCTCCTGATTACCGCGATAGTCCTTCGCGGGTTCGGATCCATGCAACTGATCGCCAACATCACCGTTCCGCTGTTCCTGATCCTGGTCGGTTGGGCCGTCGTCGCCGAACTGCGTAATCACTCGCTGTCAGATCTGATGACATCTGCTCCAGCCGGGCCGGAGCTCAGCTTCCTCGCCGGAACTACCATCGTCGCAGGCGGTTTCATTGCCGGAGCAGTGATCACACCTGACATGACGCGCTTCAACCGCACGGCAGGCGATGTCGTGAAGCAGACGCTCGTCGGAATAACGTTGGGCGAATACGTGATCGGGCTGACCGGTGTTCTTCTTGCCCATGCCGTTCGCAGTTCCGACATCGCCACGATCATTCTCTCGTCGGTCGGTTGGGTCGGCGTTCTGATCATCGTTCTCGGCACCTTCAAGATCAACGACTGGAACCTGTACAGCTCGGGGCTCGGCGTCGTGAACTTCATCGACGTCGTGTTCGGTCGACGGATCAATCGCGCAGTTGTCACAGCAGTTGTCGGCATCACCGGTTCGGTCCTCGCGGCTGCCGGAATCCTCAACTCGTTCACCGACTTCCTGATCCTGTTGGGCGTCGGATTCCCGCCGATCGCCGGGATCATGGTGGCGGAATACTTCATCGTCAAGACATGGCGCAAGGATCTGGAGGAGAGTCGAGCTGCGGGTACCCTCCCGAACTCGGCACCCACTTGGGTACCGGCCACGCTGGTGATCTGGATCGTCTCGGCGCTGATCGGTCATTACAGCACCTTCGGCCTGCCGTCGATCAACGCGGTGGCCTCGGCCTTCGTTCTCTACGTCGTCGCGGGTCGACTCGGCCTGATTCGCGGAGTTGGACGCACCGCAACCGAAGCGCCGCAAGAGACTTCGGGAAAATCTGCGCTCACGCACTAGCACGGCACACACTGTAGAAGGGAGTTCGCGATGCGAATCGGAATCGACGTCGGTGGTACGAACACCGATGCGGTCCTGATGGACGGGACCACCGTCATCGGGCATGTCAAACACTCGACCAGCAAGGACATCACCGGCGGAATCGGCGGAGCTCTGACGGCGCTGCAGCAGCAGTACTCGTTCTCTCCCAGCGCTGTTCAAGCAGTGATGATCGGCACGACGCACTTTCTCAACGCTCTCATCGAGCAACGCGGACTTGCACCGACAGCGGCTCTGCGATTGGGGCTTCCGGCGACCGCGGCGCTTCCGCCGATGGTGGGGTGGCCGCGAGACCTGGTCTCCGCTGTGCAAGGAAGGCGCTACCTCGCTCACGGTGGGCACGAGTTCGACGGTCGTCGTATTTCGTCGCTGGACCCCGACGAGATTCGCCGCCATGCCGCCGATATGGCTCGCAGCGGTACTCGTTCGGTCGCAATATCTTCGGTGTTCTCTCCGGTCAATCTCGAATGCGAAGCGGCCGCCGCGGAGATCGTGCGTGAGGAACTCGGCCCGGACGTCGCAATTTCGCTCTCGCACGAGATCGGTCGAGTGGGTCTACTTCAGCGGGAGAACGCGACCATCATCAATGCTGCGCTGCGCGAGCTCGCCGATCACATCGTCGACGGTCTTGCCCGATCTTTGGTCGAGCACGGCATTGTCGCGCCGCTGTACCTGAGCCAGAACGACGGAACCTTGATGGACATCGAGTACGCGAGGCGTTATCCGGTGGCGACTTTCGCTTCGGGGCCGACCAACTCCATGCGAGGCGCCGCTGTGCTGTCCGGTCTGGCCAGCTGTGCGGTGATCGACATCGGAGGTACCACTACCGACGTGGGCGTATTGACCAACGGTTTCCCGCGAGAAGCCACCACGGAGGTGACGGTCGCCGGGGTACGGACCAATTTCCGTATGCCGGACGTCTTCTCGATCGGTATCGGTGGTGGTTCGCTGGTGGATGCAGACGGACTCACAGTCGGACCCGAATCTGTGGGATACGAATTGGGTTCACAGGCACTCGTATTCGGCGGTGACACGTTGACGGCCACCGACATAGCCGTCGCGGCAGGCTTGGCCGACGTCGGAGATCGCAGTGCGGTGGCGCACCTCGACCGCGGCCTGGTGTCGACGGCACTCGACCGGATCTCGCGCCGAGTCGCCGACGCCGTGGAACAGATGCGGACCACGTCGGATCCACTTCCCGTTGTGGCGGTTGGCGGGGGATCGGTACTGCTGGAGCGTGAACTCCCGGGCCTGGGAATGGTGATTCGTCCTGAGCGCTTCGATGTTGCCAATGCGATCGGCGCTGCGATCGCGCAGGTCAGTGGTGAGGTAGATCGAGTCGAAGCGGTGCGGGACGGGCACCGGCAGGTTTTTGCCGACGATGCTCGCCAGGAGGCGATCGATCGGGCAGTCGCCGCAGGCGCACGGCCCGAGTCGGTGCAGATCGTGGAGTTCGACGAGGTCCCGATTCCGTATCTGCCGGGCAACGCAACGCGTATTCGAGTGAAGGCAGTCGGTGACTTGGCACTGCACAGTGGTTTGGTCTCCATCGGTCAGGAGGGCTCACGATGAGTTGGACACTACGAACGGCGGACCTCGACGACCTCGCCAGGGGCGCAGCCTTGTTGGGCACCGGCGGCGGGGGAGATCCGTTCGTCGGCAAGATGTTGGTCACGCAGGCGCTCGGTGAGGCCGGTGAAATCACAATTCTCGATCCGGAGGAGCTTGACGACGACGCATGGGTGATTCCCGTCGCGCAGATGGGTGCCCCGACCGTCGTGGTCGAGAAGATGCCGCGCGGAACCGAACCCGAGCTGGCGCTGATCACGTTGGAGAAGCACACGGGTCGAACTGCAGATGCCACGATGCCGATGGAGTGCGGCGGAATCAATTCGATGATTCCGTTGCTGGTGGCCGCGCGGCGCGGCCTGCCGGTTGTCGACGCCGACGGGATGGGACGAGCCTTTCCTCAGCTCGAGATGGAAACCTTCTCGGTGTACGGGATTTCGGCGAGTCCGCTCGCCATGGCGAACGAGCACGACGAGGTGGCGATCTTCGACACCGGAAGTGACAACAGCAGATTGGAGGGCCTCGCCCGCGGGGTGACGTCGAGGTTCGGTGGGATGGCGCACATCGCGCAGTACTCGATGACGGGTGCAGATGTGAAGCGGACGGCGATCCCACGGACTCTGTCGTTGGCCATGACCATCGGCCGGTCCATCAGACTTTCACGTGAGCAGCGGGTGGACCCGGTGCAGGCGCTTGTCGACAGTCTCGCCGACACGCTCTACGGATACGGGCGAGTTCTCTTTCACGGCAAGGTTATCGATGTCGACAGGCGAACCGATGAGGGGTTCGCTCGCGGTTCGGTGCGGATCGCCGGCGTCGGAGACGAAGAGCTGGAAGTTCAGTTCCAGAACGAAAATCTGATCGCCGTCCAATCCGGAGTGATGGTGGCGATCGTGCCAGACCTGATCTGCATCGTCGAGGCCGATACCGCCGAACCCATCACCACCGAGGGCTTGCGGTACGGGCAGCGCGTTGCGGTCATCGGGATCGCGACCCCACCCATCATGAGAACCCCGGAGGCACTGGCGGTCTTCGGCCCGGCTAGCTTCGGGCTCGATCGCCCGTTCCTGCCGGTGGAGACACTCGAGCAACCTGTACTGGCAGAATAGCGAGCCGTGAGCAGGCTGCACGCGGTCCGGGAGGCCGACCTCGACGCGATCGCAGCGGGGGCGGTGGTCCTGGGCTGCGGCGGGGGCGGCGATCCACGCTTGTTCGTGGAATTGCTGCGTCCACTGATGACGTCTACTTCGGTGGAGGTCATCGCGCCGGACCAGTTGCCGGAGGAGGCATTGGTGATGCCGGTGGGAATCGTCGGATCGGCCCTGGCTTTGGAGGAGCAATTGCCCTCCGGGCGTGAGTTCGCAGATACTGCAGCAGCTTTGACGCGCTGGACCGGGAAGCGTCCGACCGCGGTGATGACTTTCGAAGGCGGTGGACTCAACGCTCTCTCCGGCATTGCGGCGGCGTTGGCGTTGGGAATTCCCGTGGTCGACGCGGACCTGCTGGGTCGAGCGATGCCGCGGCTCGATCACTTCTCTCTCGCCGCAGCCGGGTTGGAATTGTGCCCGGTCACACTCGCCCAGCCCGGCGGCCTCATTACCGTCGTCGACGGAGTGGATGTGCTCGGCGCCGAGGTAGCAGTGCGGGCGTTGATCGGGAGAACCAGCGGTTGGGGCGCTCTGGCGATCGCGTCGATCGATGCGCGGACGGTGCAGGAGGCGTGCATTCCGGGAACTCTCTCCCGAGCATACGAACTGGGTCAGCACATCGGGGCACTGGGCAGTTGGCAGGAGATCGCGGAAAGCTCCGGGGCCCTGGTAATGGGGACTGGCCGGGTGCGTGCGGTCCGTCGTAGTCGTCCGGACACCGGCGATCGTCGGGGCAGCGTGATTCTCGAACACGATTCTGCGGTGATACGAGTCGAATTCGAGAGTGAGTTCCTGACCGTCGCGTTGGACGGCGAGATGATTGCAACGTGCCCGGACATCGTGACGTTGCTCGACGTGCGGACCGGCGCCTTCGTCTCGTGTGAATCCGTGCACCAGGGGCACGATGTGGCCGTGTTGGTTCTTCCCGGTCCACAGTGGTGGGCGGCAAAAGTGGGCAGATTGAAAGTTGTCGGCCCGCGGGCATTCGGGATCGACCACGACGCAGTGCTGATGGAGGCGCGATGAGCGCGAGTGTTTCGGCGTTGCTGAACAACCCGGCCTTTGTCGGGCTGTATCGACTTGCCGGGGAGGGTGATCCCGTCGTGACGACAGTGGGAGCACTCACCGGGGAATCGGCACAGTCGGCCGAGGCCGTGTCGGGTGCGGCGAGTTCAGGATCAGTTCTGGTGATTCTCGATCGAATCGACATCGGGGAGTGGAGATTCGACGCTCTCCTTCGGCGCACAGCGGCGACCGGCTGCCAGGTGGTCGCTGTGCACAGCGCTGCGGCGGAGGATGCGAATCTCTCGTTGCTTGCCGATCGGCTCGGACTGGTGGTGCTCGGAGTATCCGACCCGTGGCAGTTCAGCGTGGATCTTCGTGATCTTCTCTCGAATTCGCGGGCGGTGATGGCCGACGCAGTACTGCGGGCGACACACGCGGGCCAACGAGCCGGAGGAAGCGTCGAGAATCTTCTGTCGGTGCTACTGAACACCTTTCAGCGTTCATTCTTTCTCCTGGACACGTCCGGACGTCCGATGACCGGCGCCGACCTGTTGTCAGACGCTGATCGAGCAGCTGCCGGTATGTTGTCGGGTCGCGGGGCGCCCACCACGGTCGAATTGGACTCCGGCGCGGTCCTGATTGCGTGCCCGGTGATGTCCGGCGCAGCCCGAGAGCCCTGGCTGGCGGTGCTGCTCCCGGTGCGTCAAAGCGTCGAAGAGGCTTCTCTCTCAGTGGTTCTCGACGTGGCCTCGTTGGCTGCCGGGCACCGACTGGCCGTTGCGCGCATGGTCGACGAGCGTGAAGCGCGCCGGCGTAGCGCGTTGCTCGGTGAACTGATCGACACGTCAGCAGACGCCACACCCGGACTGCTCCGGCGCGCACTCGACGCGGGTTGGATGCTGGACGGATGGCACATCGGCATCAAAGTCCTGGCGGTCGGTGAGGTCGACCTGGTGGCAAGACGCAGCGAGGTTGCAGATGCTCTCGCCGCCGAGGGAATCGACGCCAATGTCGTGGAACAGGCTGACGGCTGGGCGGCGTGGACGACTCTGCCAGGCGAGCCGCGACCGGAGGCGATCACCAGGATCGCCGAGTGCATCCGTGCAGCTCAGGCCAGGTTGGAACCCACGATGGAGACCTGGGTAGGTGTGGGACGCGCACACGACGGTCCGGCTGGAATCGGTTCGTCCCTGTCGGAGGCCGGGGATGCCGCTCGGCTCGCCGGTTCCCGATCTCAAACAGGTCGATTCCTGCACGTGGACCGCCTCGGGCTGGCGCAGTTGCTGCTGGCGTGGACGCGAACCGACACCTTCCAGCCTGCGGCCGCGGCATTGCTCGCACCGCTACGCGATTCCAATGGAGAGTTGCTCGAGACTCTGTCGACGTACCTCGACGAAGAATCGTCTCTGGCTCACACCGCAACCCGAATGGGCTTGCACCGCAACACCGTATCGAGTCGGATCGATAGAATTCAGCGCCTTCTCTCGGTCGATCTGGCCGATCCGGAAACCAGGCTTGCGCTCCACCTCGCCTGCCGGACGATCGCGCCGTGACGACGGTCTTCGCAGCTTCGTCTTGACAAGCGCGGGAGGTTCCTGCCATCCTCGTTGCCAGGTCACGAGTACCAGTGTTCAGCCCCGGCTTGCTGGTCGGCAACCCTCCTCCGCGGTGGGGTGCTCCGGGTGACGACCCGGCTGCGTTCGAAAACGAATGCGGCAAGCGCGGACTCTTCCGGGGCCATCTCCCGACGAACGAGTCCTTGAACGTGAGGATTGTCTTCGATGACTGCTGTATTGAGTGCCGACACCTGCTGCACCACCGCGATTGCCAAGGTTTCGGGTGCCGACCTGCAGGTTCCATTGGTTCAGGGCGGCGAATGCTCCTACGCCAACTTCGACTACGCGGCCAGCGCGCCGGCATTGGCCCAGGTCACCGACCGTATCGCCGAATTGTTGCCCACGTACGCCAGCGTCCACCGCGGTGCCGGCTACGCGTCCCGGATCTCCACGCTCACCTACGAGAACGCTCGTGAATCCGTTGCTCGTTTCGTGAACTGTGCCGACGATCAGGTTGTCGTCTTCACCCGGAACACCACCGATTCGCTGAACCTGCTTGCGCAGTGCGTCCCCGGCAGCACCGTCGTCCTCGACGTCGAGCATCACGCAAACCTGTTGCCGTGGAACGACGCTCGTATCGTCACCGCCGCAGACACCATCGAAGAAACGATCGAGCGTCTGATCGGTGAACTGTGCACCAAGCCTGCCGCGCTGCTCGCAATCACCGGGGCCTCCAACGTGACCGGTGAGATCCTGCCGATTGCACGTTTGGCTGACATCGCTCACCGTTGCGGCGCACGTATCCTCGTCGACGCTGCTCAGTTGGCTCCCCACCGTCGCATCGACCTGCAGGAATGCGGCGTCGACTACGTAGCGTTCTCGGGCCACAAGCTGTACGCGCCCTTCGGCGCCGGCGTTCTCGTCGGCCGCCGTGACTGGCTCGACGAAGCTCAGCCGTACCTCGCCGGCGGCGGCGCCGTGCGTGAGGTGACCGTCGAATCCACCGAGTGGGCTTGCGCGCCCGCACGCCACGAGGCGGGTTCCCCCAACGTGCTCGGTGCGGCAGCCATCGCGACCGCCTGCGAAACCCTGCACGCCCTGGACTTCGACGTGATCGCCGAGCATGAGAAGGCGCTCACCGCCCAGCTCACTGACGGCTTGTCCGCCATCGAGGGCGTCTCACTCGTGCGACTGTGGAACGACGCTCCCGACGCCGTCGGAATCGTCACCTTCACCGTCGACGGATTCGAAGCGGGCGAGATCGCCGCATTCCTCTCCGCCGAGCACGGCATCGGAGTTCGCGACGGTCGCTTCTGCGCACATCCGGTTCTCGCGCGCCTCGGCCTCTCCGGCGGTGCAGTTCGCGCCAGCCTCGGCCTCGGTAGCAGCTCGGACGACGTGACGCGGTTGGTCGACGCCGTGAACATCCTGGTTTCGAATCAGCGTGATTGGAAGTACGCGAAGACGGCAGGTGCGTGGAACCCTGTGCCCGAGACCCGCCCCTTCCTCGGAGCCGCAGACGACAATGCCGGCGCAGCCGAGTGCGTCTGAGCTGAGCTCGGTCCCCGAAAACTCGAACGGACAACTAGCATGGCAGCCATGGCACCAGCGGATTTTCCCGCCACCCCTTCGAGAGTGAGCATCACTCTCGGTCAGTGGTGCCGTCGCCATGTCGATCTGTGCCGCACCTCTTCAGGAATGTGTTCGAGCTGACGATTCGTCTCGCTCATCCCATACTTTTCTGATTTTCGGAGGTCTCACATGTCTTCACTCGCTTCGCATTCTCTGCACGTAGCGGTCGAGTTGACCGGATCCGGTCACCATCCGGCCGCTGAGGGCGCACCCGGCAACCTGCCCATCATCGGCGGCGACTACTGGGTGGACCTCACCGAGGGTGAAAAGGCTCTCGATTTGGCTTCATTCCCTACCAATGTGGTTCGGATTCGCGCTGCGGATCTGCGTGAGGCACAGCTCGAACGCGCACGGATACGCGCTGCCGTCGCTGAAGAAGGACGCGATCCCGACAGCGTCGCAGTGCTGGTCGATCTCGAGATTCTGATCGCGCCGGAGGCTCGCTCCGCTCGTAAGGAGCTTGCGCAGTTGGACAGCGCGTTGACCTCGCCGCGGGTTCCCGTTTCGCTTCATTACGTCGGAACGCCTTCCGGTCTCGGCAGTTTGATCGCCGATATCCGAGCTGCGGAGGTCGCCGACGGCGTTACGTTGCTGCCTCTCGCATTGCCTCGCACGCTCGAGCATCTGGTGGACAGCACCATTCCGTGGCTTCAGGATCGCGGACTTGTCACACCGTCCACCGCAGTCGACGAGGTTCTCGGGCGTTTCGGACTGCCGCCCCGTCATCGCACGCTTGCGTCCTGATCGTCACCGATTGCATCTGCGTACAGGTGGAACAGCGACGGTAATTCGTCGGCACCGTCCACCTGTGCCAGAAGCGTCCAGCACTGCGCAGTGATCGACCGAGCCCTCGTGCCGATCCAGTTGGTGGGCAGTAGTTCCGGCGGCAACAGCGGATCCGGTTCCATGGCTCGCGTGAATTCCGCCGCGAGTTCGATGGTCATCGTGACAGCATCGGTACCCGGACTGTTCTGCAGTTTGTGCAGGCGTGCGGTCGCTACGTCGAGTAGCCGTTCGTATCCGTCAGCGATCTGGTCCAGTGGCCACAACTGCGCGGCAATCTTCACGGGGTCTTCGAGAGTGCCCACTTTCAGATCTCGGGTGGTGAGAGAAGACAGGTGCTGTTCGACGTCGAGTTCGGCGGCCGCATCGCGAATATACGGTTCCCAGGCGTGCGGCGAGACGTACAGACCGCCCTGGACGAGCGCGCCGCCGAGGTAAACGACCCTGGTGCGCAGCGCATCTCGCGCTTTCCGTGACGACTCCGGAATTGCGAATCCGGCCAGGTGCCAATACCCGTCCCACGGCGTCACAGTGTCGCGGTCTTGTCGATAGGCCAGCCGAACGAATTCGACGTCGGGTTCCATCTCGCGCAGGGCTTTCGGCGTTGCTCGTAGCGTGGCCTGCCGCCCGCGACCTTCCTGAGTGAACTTCCCCTCGGTGACCAACCGCTTGATGCACAGCCGAACCTGTTGATCAGTTTTGCCGAGGGCGTCGGCGGTGGCATAGAGGGTGTGCCCGTCGACAGTTCCGTCCGTGCGCAGTAGTCCCTCGATCAAGATCCTCGTGGGTACATCGACGTCCCTGTCGGTCATCGCCATGTCCTTTCCTCGCTTCTCGACATCTTCGCCCACAACTGTACTATCGAATGCAATACGATCGTTTCAAATTCGTACGTTAGGGCGGGAAGATGGCAGCGGAATCGATGAGCGAGGGCAAGAGTAAGCCTCGTTTACGCAGGTGGATGGTTACTTCCCTGGCGGTGGTCGTTGTTCTGATCGCGACTCTGGTGGGCTGGACGCTGTACCAGAACACCTATGACATCCGTGAGGAAAAAGTGACGATCACCGGGGGATCGGTGCCGCTCCAGGGAGTCCTTGCACTGCCCGAACACGGTGACGGTCCCTTCGGGCTCGTGGTTTTCGTCCACGGAGACGGCCCGGTCGATGCAACACATGAGACGTTCTATCGACCGGTGTGGGAGGCGTTCGCAAAGGCGGGGTACGCGTCACTCTCCTGGGACAAGCCGGGGGTGAATGGGGCACCGGGCAATTGGCTCGACCAGAGCATGGACGATCGCGCGGCAGAAACGGAAGCGGCAATCGAGTGGGCGCGGGGACGTTCGGATATCGATCCGTCTCGGATCGGTCTGTGGGGTGCAAGCCAGGCAGGGTGGGTGATGCCCAAGGTGGTGAACCTCGACCCGGACGTAGCGTTCGTCATTGCCGTGGGTCCCGCGATCAACTGGCTCCAACAAGGCGAATTCAATACCCTAGCCGAACTTTCCGAGAGAAATGCGTCGGCCGACGAGTTCGAGAAAGCGCGGGTCGATCGTGCGAAGAACTTGGATCAGTTGGCCCGTGATGCATCGTTCGACGATCTCGTGGCCTCCGGCGAGGCCGACGGTCTCACCGAAGACCGGTGGAACTTCATCCGAAAGAACTACCTCTCGGATGCGCGAGCCGATCTCGAAACCGTGAAGGTTCCGGTGCTCTTGATCATCGGCGGACAAGACGTCAACGTCGACGTGGCTGATACCGAAAGGGTGTATCGCGAATTGTTGGACACTCCAGGGCAATTGGTGGTCAAGAAGTACCCCGACGCTACGCATTCGATCGTGGACAAGGATCTCGAAGACTCGGAAGTGAGGTCCGCTCTGGTGGCCGTCCTTGCTCCCCGTTCGATCTTCGCTCCCGGCTATCTAGCGGATCAGACTGCATTTTTGGAGGGAATTCATGGCTGACGGAATCACGGTTGTCGCACTGGGTGGTGCCGGTGCCATGGGCTCGGCAGCAGTTCGTCTGGCCGCAACATTGCCGGGAATCGGCAAGGTAGTAGTCGCGGATCGCGATATCGATGCTGCGAAGCGTCTTTCAGTTGAACTGGCGCAGGCGTCAGCGGAAGTCGAGGCGCGCAGCATCGACGTCACGGACGGTCGCACGCTACGTGAATTGCTTGACGGCGCAGACGTGGTCGTCAATACGGTCGGACCGTTTTTCCGTTTCGGCGTCGGCATTCTCCAGGCAGCGATCGGGACCGGGACTCACTATCTCGACATCTGCGACGACTGGGAGCCGGCCGTCGAAATGCTGGAATTGGACTGTGCCGCGAGGGGAGCCGGAATCTGTGCGGTAGTCGGCATGGGCGCAAGTCCCGGGATGAGTAACCTCCTGGCCGCGATGGCAGTCTCGCGATTGGACGTGGTCGACGATCTGTATACAGCCTGGCCGGTTGATGTCGAGGGCGAGGACGAGTCGGTGGACACATTGAGTGCAGCCGCCGTTCACTGGATGCAGCAGATCAGCGGCCAGGTTCCGGTGGTTCGTGCGGGGCGAATCGTCAACGAAGAACCGTTGCGTTCCATCGCACTCGAACTGCCCGGCGGACGTCGGGGGAACGCTTACGTGGTCGGGCATCCGGAGTCGGTGATGTTTCATCGGACCATCAATCCTGCGGGGCATTCGGCAAATCTGATGGTCATCACACCGGAAACCGTGGCGTTTCTCGACGTTCTCCGCGCCGACATCGACAAGGGGAGAATCGATCTCGACTCGGCCGCTGAAGAATTGGGCAAGCCTTCGCTCGGACGGATGATCCGTGCTGCGCCTCGAATGCTCACGCGCGCCGGCCACGGATCCTTGCCGTTGTTCTTCGCCTCGGCGACAGGGGCGCTCGAAGGTCGAGAGATGCGCGTCGTGGCCCGGATTGCAGACGATTCACCGGTGTCGGAGTTGCTGTCGGACATGGCCGGTGCAACCGGAATCCCCTTGGCGCTCGGCCTTGCTCAGGTGGTGTCCCGGCTCGCCGACGGAACGATTTCGGATCGGATCGGTGTGCACTCACCCGAGAGCGTCGTCGACCCGGAAGTTCTGTTCACTGCGCTGGCGCGGTTGTTCGATCGAACCGACTGGAGTGAGATCGTCACCGTCGAATCCGAGTTCCGCTAGTCAGTTCGCGGCGTGTGATCCGATGCGACTGCGGATTTCGGTCTCGACGCGATCGGCGTCCTTGGGGCTGAACGAAGGCGATCCGTGGCCGGCGAGAGTGAGTACCACCGCGGTCTCCTTCCACGGGCGTGAAAGATCCAGGCTGTACCACGAGCTGAAATCTGTTGTTCCCCAGATTCGTAGGCGTCCGCTCAGCCATGACATGACTCCGAGGTCGACGGATTCGATCTGCGAGTACGGGACGAAGTTGCTGACAAACGGGAAGTAGTAGTGGCGGATCGTGACGCCCTGATCGTCGATCCGGACGGTTCGGTCCTCGTAGATTGTCGATGTTCCTGCACTCACAGTGATAACCCGGTTCCTGCTGGTCGATGCTCTCGATGGCTGCCTGAAAACCAACCATACAGTCTCTATTGGGACAGGCTGCGAGCGCGGGCGTCAAGCGCTGGTGGGCCTTGAGACGACGAGATCGCTCACCGCGATCTGGGCATTGCCGATTGCCGTCTGAACTGGTTCACAACTGCTCGATGCTCGGGCGAGCGCAAGAACTGCGGTGAGCAGGGCAGCGTCGGGTTGTCCTTCGAACGGTCCGCTCTCGACATCGAACTTTCCAGCTCGCAACTGCTTTCGGGCGTTGATTCCCAGTTGTGAAATGACCTCGTCCATCGCGGTCAGGCATTGGGCGAGCGCTCCGATCGACCAGTAGAGATCGGCTGCAACGACGGGTGTCCCCGACGCCACGGTGCCGGCGCGGCGTAATCGGTTGTGGGTGTCGAGGAGTATCTCGGGCAGTCCGTGGTCTGCGCAGTGTTCCATCCCGTCGCCTCCGTAAGGTGTAAAGTTAGGTTATTCAATTACGGTAAAGCAGGGAGGTAAGGGATGCAAGTAGTTTTAGACGATTACGTATCCGGTGCGTCGTTTGCGACGGACCTGGTCAACACCTCACCCCGAGTGTGGGTGGAGGCTGGTGACGCGTTGCCAGACTCCCAGACGCTTCACGATCTACTGGACGAACATGGACTCTCGCCGGATGCGCTCACCAACGGACGCGGGCCGACCAGCGGTGAACTTGCGGACGTTCAGGGGCTCAGAGAGGAAATTCGTTCGGTTCTCGATGCTCCGACTGCCGGCGAACTAGTCGATCGCACTCATCAACTTCTCCAGGCCGTCCCGCATCACGTTCGACTTACGCCAGATTCCCAGAACGGCTATCGGTGGAATGCAGTACCGGACAACACAATCGATCTCGCGGGTGAACTCACGTTGTTGATCGGATACTCGTTGCTGGGGACTCTGCGCACATTGGGGTACGAACGATTCCGTCCATGCGCATCGCCGACGTGCAACGGGGTGTTTGTCGATACGAGCAGGGGAGGGCGACGCCGATACTGCATGCCGGCGTTGTGCGGCAACCGAATCAACGTCGCGAATCACCGTCAACGGCAGCGTCGTACTTAGCGTCTGCGCTTGCCCGGTCGATAGTGACAATCGAACAGAGTACGGCCGACTGTATGGGGAACTTCAACGAGATACAGACCACGTCAGTCCCGCACGATTGTCGCCATGGCAACTCCTAGTAGATGGCGGCTCGTATGAAAGCCCGTTCTGTCTCCGCGACAGCAGTTATCAGCGTTGGCGTTTTCACCCTGGCCGGGTGTGGCGGCGCATCCAGTCCCGGAGGTTCAGTCGGTGAGTATGCAAAGGACGGCAGTTTCACGACTGTCATCAACGCCGATCCCGGAAATCTGCACCCTCTGATCACCAACCTTACGTCGACTCAGATCGTGAACGCGTACTCGTACGATTCGTTGATCGACATCGACGCGCAAACACGCACTGTGCGTCCCTATCTGGCGGAGAGCTGGAGTGAAGAAGGGAACACGCTGAAGTTCGTGCTCAAGAAGGGCATCACTTGTGCCGACGGCACTTCCTTCACCGCACAGACCGCGGCCGATGACATCAACTGGGTCATGGATCCTGAAAACGCTTCACCGCTACGCGGATCCACTGTGCCGATGTCGACTTCGGCCTCAGCGGACGGTGACGAACTGACGGTGACTACCGCCGAGCCAGCGCCCTTCCTGCTCTCTCGAATCGGCGCGTTGCGGCTTCCGTGCGCTGCGACGCTCGAAGACCCGGCCAGCATCCGTTCGAGTAGCAACGGAACGGGTCTGTTCAAGGTCACCGAAGTTGTTCCGAACGATCACATCACGATGGAACGCCGCGACGGTTACACCTGGAGTCCGAACGGCGAGACCACTTCCGACACTCTCGGAGTGCCGAAGACAGTGACGATCAAGATTGTCACCGATCCCAGTACGACGGCGAATCTTGTTCTCACCGGCGGAGTGAATGCCGCAGCGGTCACCGGTTCGGACGAGGAACGAGTCTTGGCCGCGGGTCTGGATTCGAAGACCTACACCACGTTGTCCGGCGAGTTCATCTTCAATCATTTCGCGGCCCTACCCACGGCAGACCGTGCTGTGCGGCAGGCCCTCGTGCAGGCAGTAGACCTGGACGACTACACCGAGATCACCACCGGCGGTAAAGGAACCCGCGCACGCGCCCTCGCGGTTTCGGAACCCCTTGCCTGCGACTACAACAGTGTCGAAGGGACGATCCCCGATTTCGACGTCGATGCAGCAAAGAAAACGCTGTCCGACGCAGGTTGGAAGGCGGGTCCCGACGGCATCCTGACGAAGGACGGTCGACCGCTTGCCCTCAACGTGATTTTCAACAACTCACGCGATACGAACTCTGCCGCCGCGGAATACGTGGCAACACAGTGGGAAGGACTGGGCGCGAGAGTGAAACTGACCGGCGGCGACTACAGTTTTGTCATCGCCAACACATTCAGCACCATCGACCTGTCGTCGTGGGACGTTTCCATCGGTTTGACGCTGGGGAGCGATACGCCGAGTATCTTTGCGAAGTACTTCACCGGCCCACCGAAGCCTGAAGGAGTGAACTTCGCTTCCCTCGACAACAAGAAGTACATCGAATTGTCCACTGAGGCTTCGCTTCTTCCCGGTGACGAGTCCTGCAAGGTCTGGGAGGAAAGTGAGCGGGCATTGTTCAAGGACGTCGACCTGCTGCCGGTATCCACGACTCCCGCTCACATGTTCTTCAACGGGGCAACGTCGATCTATCCGCCATCGAGCGGAATCCTTCCGGGCTCGGCGATCCGTGTCCTGAAGTAGGACCCTCGGCAAACGCTCACTTTCGGGTATTGATCATCCGAAGAGCAAACCGAAATACCACCGCAGCACCCGCACCTGCAGCCAGGCCGGCGACGACATCGGCAAGAAGGACACCGACGCCTATGCCCAGGACGGCAGCGGCGGCGACAGCAAGGGCTACGTCAGCACGAGGAGCGGCGATCGCGGCATCCTTTCCCCGAGTATCGAACGAGCACCCATCTCAACGGAGCATGTCACGAAACTGTCGTCCGCAGGTGTATCAACAGCAAAATGTGTGAAACGCGTCGGCCCCGACGGAGTTGGACTCCGCCGGGGCCGGGCTGTGTGTACAGCGCAGTGTGTATTGCGCGCTGGCTCAGTGTGTCGGAACGGATTCCTTCGACGTGGTCGGGGACGTATCGGTGTGCTGGCTACCAATCTCCTTGCGGGAGTTGGAGCCCTTGAACCGAGGGAGGAAACCGGCCAGGACGAGTGCGACGACGGCGGATCCGGCAGCGAGGGCCATGACGACGCGGAAAGCGTTCTCCGACGGCAGCGTTGCCCCACCGATGGACATGGTCATCTGGGCGATGACGACACCCGCGATGGCGCTGGCGAATGATGTACCGAGGGAGCGCATCAGGGTGTTGAAGCTGTTGGCTGCACCGGTCTCGGACGGAGGAACAGCCCCCATGATGAGAGCGGGCATCGCGCCGTAAGCCATACCGGTACCGGCGCCGATGATCACGGCGATCACGATCAGTTCCCAAATCGAGTGCATGGCGAAAATGCCTATGCCGTAACCGATTGCGACGACAACGGCGCCGAGCATGAGCGTCACCTTGGGGCCGTGCGAATTGGTGATACGTGAGGACAGCGGAGAGATCAGCATCATGATGATGCCGGAGGGAGCCATGACCAGACCCGCGGTGAGCATCGAACCGCCTAGGCCGTAACCAGTGACTTCAGGCAACTGGACTACCTGGGGAAAGACCATGCTGGCGGCGAACATCGCGAACCCGAACACGATCGATGCGAGGTTGGTGAAGAGCACCTGGCGGCGGATGGATACGCGTAGATCCACCAGCGGCTTGGGGGTGCGTAGTTCCCACCAAGCCCAGAATCCGAATATCAGGATCGCGGCGCCGAACAGGGAAAGCGTGAGCGTGCTCGTCCAACCCCAGTCGCCACCCTTGGAAATGGCCAGTAGTAGAGCGATGAGGGCGGCTGAGAGCGAGATTGCCCCGCCGAAGTCGAACGTGCCACCTGTGCGAACCGTCGATTCGGGGACCAGGACGACAACAAGAACGGCCGCAAGAGCGCCGAGCACGGCTGACGCCCAGAACAGGACGTGCCAGTCGGCGTACTCGGCGATCAAAGCCGCGATCGGAAGACCTAGAGCGCCACCGACTCCCAGTGAAGCGCTCATCATCGCAACAGCGCCGGCGAGCTTCTTGGGCGGAAGCACGTCGCGCATCACACTGATGCCCAGCGGAATGACGCCGGCAGCAAGGCCCTGCAGGATTCGGCCGGCAACGAGGGGGATAACGCTCGAACTGAGTGCTCCGACCACCGAACCGGTTACCAACAGCGCCATGCTGATCAGGAGTAGACGCCGTTTGCCGAACATGTCGCCCAAGCGGCCCATGGTCGGGACGGCGACGGCAGCTGCGAGCAGCGTGGCGGTCACAGCCCACGCGGTATCGGACGCCGGCGCGTTCAGGTACTCGGGCAGATGCGGGATGATCGGGATCACCAGCGTCTGCATGAGCGAGACGACGATGCCGGAAAACGCCAGAACAGCCACCACTGCGGTGGTGGCTGGCGACTTCGTTGTCTGTGGCGGCGTTGTCGGTGGTGGTGAAGTGGTTGACGACATTGCGGTAACTCCATCGGAGGAAGAACGAATAATGGTTTAAGTCAGTTGCTTGAACTAAAGTTAAATCAAGTGACTGACTTAACGGAAGGCTGTGTCTCCGATCGTGACGAATATCTCCGGTGCCGAGCAGCTTCGGATGGTCGAGGATGATGGTGTCCATGACTACGAGGACTGAGGACGCGTCGGCCGATGTCGGCGGCGCCGCAAATTCCGCGCGCTCTGCTGCAACCCGAGACCGCATTCTCGCCGTCGCCGAGCAGTTGTTCGCAGAACATGGAGTCTTCGCGGTTTCGAACCGTCAGGTGAGCGAGGCGGCAGGTCAGGGCAACAATGCTGCCGTCGGATATCACTTCGGGACCAAGACCGATCTGGTCCGCGCGATCGTGAACAAGCATTCCCAGCAGGTCGAGAAGAAGCGTGGCGCACTGCTGTGTGAGATCGAAGGGTCCACAAACGTTCGTGACTGGATTTCGTGTCTGGTTCGGGCGTCGACCGATCACTACGCCGAAATGGGTGGCCCGACTTGGTACGCGCGGTTCAGTGCACAGATTCTCACCGACCCGGTCCTGCGGAAAATCGTCTACGACGAGGTGCTGGCCTCGCCCACCCTGCAGGAGACGCTTCGGGGACTCTCTGACTGTCTGGCCGACATGCCGATGAGTGTTCGACGCGCCCGCGCGGACATCGGACGCAATGCGATCGTGCACATGTTCGCCGAACGTGAGCGCACGCTTGCCGAAGAGGGGCCGGACGCGGTCACGTCATGGGAGGACTTCACGACCGACCTCGTCGACGCGCTGGTCGGGCTTTGGACGGCTCCGATCAGCCGCTGACCGGCCGTTTGTCCGCGCTAGCCGCCCGCCCCGGGGCAACCCTGCGGGATGGATCTCGCGTCGGTGGAAGATCCAGGAGCAAGCCGACTCCGGCAAGAATGACGACGAGCCCGCCGACGAGCGCGAAGGTAACAGGCTCGTTCAACCACAGCACTCCGATGGCTGATGCCGAAATCGGAACGAGAAGAGTGACGGCCGATGCCGCGACTGGACCCGCCTGACGAATTATCCAGAAGTAGACCAGGTAGCCACCGGCGGTAGCCCCCAGCCCCAGGGCTGCCACGGCGATGAGTGGACCGACGGTTATGGGCCCTGGCGGGGGCGCGACGGCGGACACGGGCATCAAGAGGGCGACCGCGGCAAGTTGCTGGCCGAGGGCCAGCGTCAGGGGTGGAGTGTCCTGGAACGACTTTCGTGCGTAGACACCTCCGACTGCGTACAGCAGCGTCGCGGTCAAAGATGCGCCAATGGCCAGCATTGCGCGACTGTCGATCGCTGACGGAATTCCGCCGACAAGCACCGAGACGCCGCCGATGCCGATCGCGACCCCCGAGAGTTTTCGCCAGGTGATCTTTTGTCGAAGCCAGAAAGCGGCGACGAATACGGTGAACATCGGAGTCGTGGCGTTCAGGATCGACGCCGTCGACGAGTTGAGGCCGACGATCGCAGTTGCGACAAGCGTCAGGGGCCCAGCGACGTTGAGGGCAGCCAGCAGTATGAATGCAGGAAACCGATGACCGACCGCGCGCCAGGTCGATCTGCTGGAAGCAGTTATCAGCGCGAGAACCAACGCTGCAACAATGAAGCGGCCGTGCGTCGTGCCGACGGCGCCGAGAGTTGGTGCTGCCACAGCAACCAGGGGGAACGAGCTTCCCCAGAGCATGCCGACCGACAGCAAAGCTCCAACTACGGCGAATCGGCTGCTGCCGATTGCTTTCCAGTTCTTCATTGCTCCTCTTCGTCGACGACCACGCGGACATGGTTGGTTGATGCCTGACCTACCCTATACCCCCAGTAGGTATAGGGTTGACTGTGTCGTGATGCTGCAGGTGATCCGAGACTGGTGACGCATTATTCATTCTCCCGCAATGGTTTATACGGCGATGTGTCAACTGAACGCACCATTAGGCTCAGTCAAATATACCTATAGGGGGTATATTGGCGGTTGTATCGGGCTCGCTTTGCGGGCCGCATCCGTCCCGCAAAAGAACAGGAATCCCAATGAGCAGTTGTGGCTGTGGCAACACCCCGAAGTCTGACGCCAAAGGCGATGTCAGCGCTGTCGGTTCGGCGATGCCGACCGGTGGGAAAGACCTACTCACCGCTGGCAGTAGTGAACTTGTCGAATGTCGGGTCATGCCCGGCAGCGTGATCGAGAAGGTGCGTGCCGAAGCGGAAGGCCTGTTTCGTGACTTCGAAGGTAATCGGTACTGGTTCTGCTGCAAGGGATGTGGTCCTCGGTTCGACGCAAATCCCAGGAAGTATGCCGACGTGAGCTGAGCGAAAAGTGGTGGTGCAGGCGATGGCTGCACCACCACTTTCGTTGAGGCCCAATCGGGGTTCGGGCAGACCGTCGACATCAGACGGTGCGAGCGCACGCGCACTGGGTAGCCGCCAAGGTGCATTCGCCTCGCGTGGTTTCGTACGTCGCTTGGACGGGCAATTCAGCAACCGTCTCCCGAGGCCAAAGTGCAAATCCTGCAACGGCTCCCACTGCGGCAAGCGCTGCAAGGATGCTCCAGGTGACCGCAAATCCCGCGCTCGAACCAACCCATCCGGCGATCGGATAGGTGACAAGCCAGGCAAGGTGCGACAGGGAGAACTGGGCTGCGAACACCTCCGGTATACCTGCGGGTTCGACGGAGCGCCGAAGTACCTTTCCGGTCGGAGTGACGATCATGGCCATCCCGGCGCCGACGAGCGCCCACACTGCGGCAGTGAGCATCCACGTGAATACACCGGCCACGGCGAGGGCTGCTGCCGCGCCGGCGCTGACGACCAGGACAACGGAACCTGCTGTCATCACGGTACGTTCAGCGGTTCTGTCGAGAACGCGTGGAAGAAGAAGCGCGGTCACCAACGTGCCGGTGCCTGACGCGGCAAGCATCCACGCCACGTCGGATTGGGTTCCACCGAGCTCGTCGCGGACGTAGTTGACGGTGTTGACCACCACGATCGATCCGGCTGCTGCCACCACGAGATTGAGTGCCATGATGCCGCGCAGTCGCGGCGTGGTCACGAAGATCTGCACCCCCGACGCGATCCGATCCCACGCCTTGCGGTGAGTACTTCGGCGAGCGTTGGGGATTCGGGTGGCCAGCACGAGCAGTGCCGAGACGGCAAAGCCCACGGAGATGGCGACGAACAACAGGTTGAATGTCATGAAGGACAGAGCGACTGCGGCAAGAACAGGGCTGAGCAGGCTTTCCATCGTGTAAGCGACCTGCGATGCCGACAGCGCGCGGGTGAAATCGGCCTCGTCGGTCACGATGTCAGGGATGACCGCTTGGAACGTGGGAGTGAACGCTGCCGACGCAGCTTGGAGAACGCCCACCAGCACGTAGATGTGCCAGATCTCGCTGACGAAGGGCAATGCGATCACGACCGCTGCGCGAATGGCGTCGAGGACAACGAGGAAAGCCCGTCTCGGCAACCGGTCTACGTACGCCGCCGCGAGTGGAGCGATCACGACGTACAGGGACATCTTGATCGTCAGCGCGGTGGCCAGCACGGCTCCGGCGCTCGGTCCGGCGAGTTCGTAGGCGAGTAGACCCAGCGCAACCGTCGCCAACCCGGTGCCGAACAGCGCGATGATCTGGGCGCTGAAGAGCAGGCGATAGTCGCGAATCAAGAACAGACGCAGGCTGTTCCGTTCCGGTGCGGAGTTAGCGATCCGGTTCATTTGGTTTCACTCCCGCGACAAGATTGAAAGCTCCGGTCAGGACATTGAGGGCGACGATTCCGACTACGTCGGCGATCTCGCGATCACCGTAGCCGTGCGCTCGAAGGCCCGTGATGTGTTCGTCTGAAATCGAGGCAGGCTCCCGATAGACGCGAAGCCCGAGGTCGATCATTGCCGCGATGGCGGGATCGGCCGAGGTGCCCGCGCGGGCACGCTCGATCTCGTCCGCCTCGACGCCGTTGGCGTGCGCGGCGGCCACGTGGGCTTCGAGGCAAACAGCGCAACCTTGCTGGACCTGCACGGCGATAGAGATTCGCTCGGTGATCTTGCGGCTCAGTTTCGCTCGCTTCATTGCTTGGCTGAGTTGCAGATAGCCGCCCAGCACAGCGGGCGAATGAGCCATCGCCGCGACCATGTCACCGACCTGTCCGTGACGGTTGACGAGTTCGGCGAGAAGGTCTTTCGATGCCCCGACAGCGGTGGTGGGAGTGAGAGATGCAAGGCGCGACATGGCAAGTCCTAGGTGGTTCCGCCGGTGGTGGGTTGGGCCGGGGAACGGCCGCCCCACCCCCCACCCGAGGTTGGGAAGAATTTTAGGGTGGTTGTAAGGGTCGAGGAGCGT
>NZ_JASHKY010000005.1:42618-104266 GCF_030056935.1 Rhodococcus sp. IEGM 1302
GGGGGGGGGGGTTCCTTCTTTTTTTCCCCCCGCGGGGGCGGGGGGGGGGGGGGGCGGGGGGGCCCCCCCCCCCCCCCCCCACCACCGGAGTTGGTCAAGAATTGACGGTGGATTGAACGGGTCGAGGATCGTTGACCTTGGTCGACCGCATCACGATCGCGGTGATTGCTGCGCCCACCACTGCGATGGCAGCTGCTCCGAGGAACACGGCGGAAAAACCGTTCGTCAACTCCGTCAGGTCACCGAGTTGATCAGCGCCGAACACTGCTGCGATCGCGGTCATCACCGCGAGGCCGACAGCCGAGCCGACCTGGTAGCTGACGTTGACGATGCCGGAAGCCAATCCGCCCTCTTCCGGGCGCGCAGCCGAAATCGCCGTACCGAGTGAGGGAATGAACGCCAGCGTCATACCTGCCGCAGCCACGAGCGATGCCGGCAGTACGTCGACCCAGAAGTTGCCGGTGGGCCGGATCAACGACATCCAACCCAAACCGATTCCCAGTACAAGCAATCCGGTCACGATCATCGCTTTTGCACCGAAGCGTGCCATGGCCCGTGGTGCCACGACGACCATGCCGAGCATGACGAAGATCGTCATCGGCAGCAGCGCCGCACCGGCCGGGAAGGCGCTGTATCCGAGCACTTGCTGCAGGTACAGGTTCAGGAAGAACCACATCGGTATCCAGGCAGCGCCGAGGACGAGCTGAGCGATGTTCGCGGCACCGAGGTTGGGCGCCTTGAAGATTCCCAGACGCACCAGAGGTTCCCGACGCTTGGACTGGATCAACACGAATGCACCCAACAGAGCGGCCGAAACGGCGAGCGCCAGCCACGTCTGCCCGGATCCCCATCCGACATCAGGTGCTCTGACGATGCCGAAGACTCCGACAGCAAGACCTGCGGTGACAGCGAGTGCGCCGAGGAAGTCGATCGACCCGGTACGTGCCGGTGCGTTCGGCATCAGGAGGGGAGTAGCGATCAGCGCGATGACAGCGATGGGAATGTTGAGGTAAAACACCCAAGGCCAGCTGGTGTATTCGGTGATGACGCCGCCGAGGAACACGCCGGCCGTACCGCCGGCCGGGGCGGCAGCGCCGTAGATGGACAGCGCCTTGGTCATCTCTTTCTGCGTGCTGCCGAACAGCATCATCAGCAAGGTGAGCGCCGACGGCGCGATGAGTGCGGCACCGGCACCCTGAACTGCGCGGCCCGCAAGTTCGACGGCGACGTTACCGGCGGCACCGGCGACAACGGAACCGATCAGCAGGATCAGCCAACCAGCGGAGAACACTCTGCGGGCGCCGAACAGGTCGGACAGGCGGCCGCCGAGGAGGAGTAGCCCGCCGAACGCGATGACGTACGCATTGAAGACCCAGGTCAGGCCTTCTTGGGAAAAGCCGAGATCGCTCTGCATCTGGGGGAGAGCGACGCCGATGATGGAGGTGTCCATGATGACCATGAACTGAGCGGCGGCGATCAACGCCAACGCCCACCACTTACGGGTGGATTTCGGTTGTGTGGACATTCTGAGTTCCTTACCTGTACGGGGTATAGGTGATGCTTGTGTGGTCAAGGGGTGTCGTAAGCGGGCCTGGGTGACATCGGCGCAGCGCTTCGTTGGGGTGCACGGGGAAATGCTGCTCTTGGAACTCATTCGGCCGGCGCTCTGCGTAGATGCGCATCGGATCTCCTTCGAGTGAATTCAGGGTGTTCGAGTAGTTCGTTGCATACCCTAGGGGGGTATGGTACAAATTGCAACAGGTTCGATGTCAAGGAGTGCAGAACCTGACGCAGACGGCAACGAAAGTGCTGCCGACCCAAACTTTGGAGGGCAAGATGTTCAGCGACAACGGCTACACACTGGAATTGGCAACGTCGGAGGCGACCGTCGGCAACCATGTCCCCTTGCAGTTCCGGATCCTGGATCCGGTTGGAACTCCGTTGATCCGGTACACGGACACCCACGACAAGCAGTTGCATCTGATCGTGGTCGGCCTGGACCTGACCGGATTCCAGCACGTGCATCCCGAATTGGACGAGAACGGAAACTGGCATGTGTCAGTCGATTTCGATCATGCGGGAGACTATCGAGTGTTCGCTGATTTCACTCCGGACGGTGGTGACGGAATCACGCTCAGTGCGGATGTGCGCGTCGCCGGACCCTATGATCCTCGGCCGTTGCCCGCTGCTGCTGCCGCCACGACGGTCGACGGCTATACCGTCTCCCTCGAAGGCGCGGCCCATGCCGGCCAGACATCGAAGCTCACGCTCTCGGTCAGTCGTGACGGAATCCCGGTCACGGACTTGCAGCCCTACCTTGCCGCATACGGGCATCTGGTCGCGTTGCGTGCCTCCGACCTCGCCTATCTCCATGTCCATCCGGACGGCTACCCCGGTGACGGTGTCACGCCGGCTGGACCGGCAATCACCTTCTACGCCAACATGCCGAGCGCCGAGGATTACCGGTTGTTTTTGGACTTCAAGCACGGCGGAGTGGTGCGTACGGCGGAATTCACGCTGACGGCCGACAATGCGACCACGCCTGGGGCCGAACACTCGAGCCACGCGCACCACGGGCACTGAAACCGAATGCGTTTCGCAGCAACGGGAAAACGGGCATGGGCAATCGCCATGCATCCATCTGTTCGTGCCGTAGCGAAATGCGTGGCGATGTGCGCAGTGATTGCTCTGCAAGACAACGGAAGTCGAAGAGTCTCCGCACATCGCCCCGGTAACGAGAATTGTTGCGAAGTCACGCGTTGACGAACAGGAGGACATCGAATGTCGGAAGCGACAGAAGTGGGCAGTGCGCCAAGCAGTGCTCCAAACAGTGCCCAAGGCAGTGATGCGACCGGCGATGCATGCTGCACGAGTGATTCGCACGGCTACATCACCGCCAAGGGCGACTACCTGGCGCGTCTGCGTCGCATAGAAGGTCAAGCTCGCGGCCTGCAGCGCATGGTCGACGAGGACAAGTACTGTATCGACATCCTGACGCAGGTGTCGGCGATGACCAAGGGCCTCCAGGCGGTGGCCATGGGCCTGCTCGAGGACCACATCGGCCACTGCGTCGTCAAAGCCGCTGTTGCCGGTGGGCCCGAGGCGGACGCGAAGATCAAAGAAGCGAACGACGCGATTGCGCGATTGGTCCGCTCATAGAATTGTGATGAACATTGATACCTTTGTGCGCATGTTCAGTATCGAGATCCGTCGTACATTCGCTGTGAGGCAAGGGCTTCCGGCACCGGTGCGGGACGCGAAGAACTTGCCGCCGCTGATGCCCGCCGAGGGATTTCGCGTGACGATGCGAGTGGCGTTCTCGTTCGAGGACGACCAACTCGGAGAACGTGGATGGTTTGTCGACACGGACGCTCTGGACGAGTCCGTCATTCGAGAACGTTGCGAAGTGGGCTTTCACTGAACTTGCGTCCAGCATTCCTCAGCTGACCTACGGCGAACTCGACAACGAGACGATCGGTGTGGCAACAAGATACGTCAGATCGCACTGATCTGACGTATCTCGTTGACGCACCGCGTTCGGTCGACCGGCCTACTGGTAGAGGCGCAACGCAGAACCGATGAAGGTCTTACCGAATGCGAGTCCGGCCTTGTTGAAGTAGAAGCTCAAGACCGTATCTGCAAACGGGACTGCTGACACCGTTTTGGTGATCTGCGACTCGGCGTCCGCCCACTCCGCGCATGCTGCGTCGCCGGTCAAACCGGAGGCCTTGGCAACGGCTGCTTCGTAGGCGGGGTTGTTGATCGAAGAGAAATTCTTACCTGCTGCCGGAGCAGGACCGGAGAAGAACGGTACGAACCCGCTGGGAACCGAATTGTTGATCTGGATCCACGCGATGTCCCACTGGTTGTTGTCCTTGCCACTGAGCATGACGTCGACAACCTTGGTCTGGTCGGCTCCTGTCACCTCGACGGTCGCACCGAGGTCGGACCATGCCGACTGGGTGAGCTCGGCTGCCGCGCTGCGCGCATCTTCGCCGGCAGCGTAGAAGAGGCGGAGGGTCAGCGGCTTTCCGTCCTTGCTTCGTTTGCCGTCGGAGCCGGCGGTCCAACCTGCAGCGTCCAGTGTTGCCTTTGCTGCGCTGAGGTCGAAGTCCGGAATGTTGCCTGCGACAGAGTCGTACACACAGGCTCGGGGCTCGACGGAGACAAGACTTGTTGCACGGGTGCCCTGGCCGCCAGTGATGACTTCAGCGAGATCGTCGAGATTGACAGCCTGGACGAGAGCTTTTCGAACGGCGGGATCGCTGGTCGGATTGTCCGCAATCTGATTGAAGTACATCTGACCGGCGGGAAGTGGGCGCTGGACCGAGTCGAAATTGGCGGCATCGATGCGATCCTTGTCCGGACCGGCGATCGGAGATGCGCTCAGTTCGCCTGAGAGAAGCTGGTTTGCTGCGGTGCTGACATTGGGTGCCATGACAGCAATGACTGTCTTGGGGACACCCGGTGTGTCGGAGGTGGTGTCGTCGGGCCCCCAGCTGTAACCGTCACGACGCTCGAACGTGTAGTGGTCATTGGCCGAGACTTCGGTGACTTCGAACATGCCGGAGCCCAGCGACTTGTTGTTCGAGGCGGTCGGATCTTCGAGACCGGCATCGCACATGATCGGGAGGCGACTGATGGTGAGGAGGAGGAACGGGGTCGGCGCCGGAGTGGTTACCGTGATGGTGCGGGTGGCGAGATCGGCAGTGGCCGAAGCGCCGATGGGAACTGTGGTGCCGCGTTGTTGTGAACCCTTGGCTGGATCGGCTACGAAGTTGATGTTGTTCGCGACGGTCTGTGCAGTCAGCGTCGACCCGTCGGTACAGGTCACGCCTTCACGAATGGTGAAGGACGCGGAGGTCGGCGTTTCTTCCCACTTCTCGGCCAACCATGGTTTGAATTCACTGGTTTCAGGATCCTGGTAGACCAGGGAGTCGTACGCCAGCTTCGAAATTTCCGCGGTTGCCGCAGAGCCGGACATGATCGGGTTGAGTGCACCCGGATCGCCTTGCAACGCGTACCGGAAGGTTCCGTCAGTCAGAGGCTCACCGCCGCCGGAGCCCGAGGACGTGCCTCCCGAGCTGCAAGCCGACAATACGAGCGCGAGCCCCGCGGTCGCGGCAAGCGTCGAATAGGAGCGGTGTTTCATTGTGCCTCCGTGAAGGAGCCGGGGCCCGGGAGTGAATCGTGAGGGCGCAGTCGAGTGTGACCGCTAAATCTTGGCGTAGGACGTGACGGGCATCTCGGTCGATCCTCACGAAAATCGGGCGGATTTTTGTTCGATTTCACGAAGGTTGGAGTTCTGGTTCAGTTCACGGGGAGTCGAGGTCACTTCGTCGTGGCCACCCGGTCTCCGTGAGCACGGTTGCTGGAACTGACCTCAACGGGGAGGTGGGGCCGAGACCGTGGAGGTCTGCGTCGTCGTCGATTTCGGACCAGAATTCGTCCGCCGAAACATCAAGGCCGAGAACGATCCACGGCGGTCCGGCTCCTTGGAACGCGTACGAGACGGTTCCGGTACGCGGAACTGTCGTATCGAACAGTCGGTCTCCGACGGGATAGCCCTGCTGCTCGCCGACCAAAGTCAAGGTAGTCGGTTCGAAGGATGCATCGCGCAGAATCTTCTCGACTGCGCGGTCGAAGCTCTGCTGGACGCTGAACTCTTCGTCCGAGTTCGAACCGGCGAACTCGGGGAAATGCGCACAACACAAAACGTATGGGCCCGCTGAGCTGCAGTAGAGACGAAACACGGGAAATCCACCGGCCACGACGTGACGTTAGCAGGGCGTCGAAATGGAGAAGTTGCTGTTTCAGCAAAGATGGTTGCGTGAGTTGTGGAGGGTCGTTCATCCTGGGTGCATGAGCCACGAACACCACAATCACCACGAAAACTCCGATACCACCGAGAATCCGTACGCCAAGGCGGACGCACAGTTCTGGAACTCGCTGTACGAGGAACGCCCCGCGCGCTGGAGCGGAAATCCCAACCCACAGTTGATTGCCGAAGCCTCCGACCTGGAACCGGGCACGGCACTCGACGTCGGTTGCGGCGAAGGTGCCGACGCTTTGTGGTTGGCGCGTCGCGGGTGGAAGGTCACCGGCACCGACATCTCGTCGGTTGCGCTCGGTCGCGCTCAGGCTCACGTCGAGGGCGAAGGCGTCGACATCGAATGGCTGGAAGCCGACCTGACGAAGTGGGATCCGCAGGGGCGCTCGTTCGATCTGGTGTCCGCGCAGTTCTTCCACATGCTCGAACCCGCGCGCGGGGAATTGTTCCGTGCTCTCGGAGATCTGGTCGCGCCCGGTGGGCATTTGCTGATCGTGGGCCACTCACCTCACGAGTCGCCGACCGAGCACCATCGGGCCATGCTCCATACACCCGAATACGTGGAGTCGCTGTTCACCGATGGTTGGAAGGTGTTGGTCTCGGAGTCGCGGGAACGTGATCTTCCCGCGAACCCCGAGATGCATCACACGACGGATACCGTTGTGCTGCTTCAGCGATTGAGTGCGAGCACCGACAGCAACTCGTAAGCGACGTGGGCCGCTGCGATACCGGTGATCTCGGCGTGGTCGTACGCCGGCGCTACCTCGACGATGTCGGCGCCGACCACGTTGAGTCCCACCAACCCACGCAGTGTGTTCAACAATTCGCGAGAGGTCATGCCGCCCGCTTCGGGTGTTCCGGTGCCCGGAGCGTGGGCGGGATCGAGTACGTCGATGTCGACGGAGACGTACACCGGGCCACCGTCGAGGCGCTTACGCATGCGCTCGACGATGCTGGCGACACCGTCGACCTCGTAGTCGTCACTGCGGATCACCTGGAAGCCGAGGACGCGGTCGTCTTCGAGGTCCTTTTCGCTGTAGAGCGGTCCACGGATGCCGATGTGCTGCGAGCGCTCCATGTCGATCAGGCCCTCTTCGCTGGCGCGGCGGAAGGGGGTGCCGTGGGTGAAAGGCTGACCGAAGTAGGTGTCCCAGGTGTCGAGATGAGCGTCGAAGTGCAGGACGGCGATCGGGCCGTGATCGCGGGCCAGTGAACGCAGGATCGGCAGTGCGATGGTGTGATCGCCGCCGAGCGTGAGCACGGAGGAACCGTCGGCGCGCAGGTCGGTGACGGCGGACTGAACCGTCGTGAGAGCTTCCTGGATGTCGAAGGGGTTGACGCCGATGTCGCCGAAATCGGCTACCTGCTGGTTGGCGAAGGGCGAGACCTTCAGCGCCGGGTTGTACGGACGCAGCAGCTTCGACGCAGCGCGGATGTGGCCCGGACCGAACCGGGCACCGGGGCGGTAGCTGACACCCGAATCGAAGGGGATGCCGAGGATCGTCACGTCGGCGCGCGAGACCTCGTCCAGGCGCGGGAGACGCGCAAAGGTGGTCGGCTCGGCGTAGCGGGGGACGCGCGTGGCGTCGACGGGTCCGATGAACGATCCGGGGTTGTTGGTAGCCATGTGCAGAGGTCCCTGCTCTCGATTCGGCGCACACCGGGCGCCCTTCAGTGATGTAGCTCTCTGAGCAAGTATGGTTTCTTCAAGAGGCTCGGTTGTCAACCCCTGTTTCCTGAAAGGGACACGGCGGTCGTGAAGGAGTGGGTTCAGTGGCCAAGGCGAAGGAAGCGGTCGAGCCGGTCGGACCGCGCATCGGGGCGAGGCTCAAGGCGGCACGTCAATCGAAGCGGTTGACCCTCGACGACCTGGCCGGGGCCTGTGGTGTGACCAAGGGGTATCTCTCGAAACTCGAGCGCGATCACGTCAACGCGTCGGTGGCGACCCTGATAAAGGTGTGCGCGGTGCTCGAGATCCCCGTCGGATCCCTGTTCGAGAATGCGTCCGCCGGTGAAGTAGTCCGCGCCGACGCCATGCCGCAAATCAGCTTCGGTGGCGAAAAGATGACGGAGTACCTGCTCACGCCTACCAACGAGCGTCGAATTCAGGTGCTGCTCGGCGAGCTGGAACCAGGCGGCGGAAGTGGTCGGGAGTTCTACAGTCTGCCGATCGACGTGAACTTCGTGCACGTGCTCGAGGGCGGCTTGCGGGTCTCGTTCGAGGGCGGTCGGACGGATCCGAACGGTGAGGCCGTCGATGCCGAAGACGTCGTACTTGCGGCGGGCGATTCCTTCACGTTCACGCCGACGCACAACCATAGTTTTCAGGCCGAAGGCTCGGTTCTGGCGAAGGTTCTGTGGGTCTTGAATCCGGCATTGCCGGAAGGGCCCCGCGCGTCGTCTTCGTGAGACTCGAATCCGCGAATGTTGATTCTTAGGAAACAAGAGTTGACATGATTGGCGGCACCCGTCACGCTGGTAGTTGTCCCCGTCACACACACCGTCGAAAATTGGCGTCACGGAACTCCTGAAGGAGCGCACCATGCATGTCGATTCAGTTCGAGTTGGCCTGTTCCAAGGTCCGCTCACCACCCCGGACACCTTTGCGTCGGTGGAGTTCAACCTCGCTGCAATCGACACTGCTGCCCGCGAGGCTGCAGCATCCGGTGCGAAGATCCTGCTGACGCCGGAGATGTCCGCAACCGGCTACGACATCGGCGAACTGGTGTCGCTACGCGCGGAACCGGCCGACGGCCCGATCTTCGATTCCGTCGCCGCGATTGCTCGAAGTGCAGGCATCGCAGTCGTCTACGGCTACCCCGAACTCGACGGGGGAGATGTCTACAACAGTGTGCAGGTGGTGGACCGCGACGGCACTTCGCTTGCGCACTACCGCAAGACGCACCTGTTCGGCACGCTCGACCGCGAACATTTCCGGCCAGGTGAGACCCTAGTGGTCGGGTTCGATTTCGAGGGCATCCGCTGCGGGTTGTTGATCTGCTACGACGTGGAATTTCCGGAAGCGGTTCGGGCCCATGCCGACGCCGGTACCGAATGGCTCATCGTGCCGACAGGCTTGATGACTCCGTACGAACACATTGCGCAGCAAGTGGTTCCGGCCCGCGCCTACGAGAGTCAGATGTTCGTCACCTACGTCAATCGCTGCGGTGCCGAAACCGAGCTGACCTACTGCGGTCTCTCGTGCGCCATCGCACCAGACGGTGCCGAGTTGGCGAGGGCCGGCGGCGACCAGGAATTGCTCTTCGCGGACATCGCCGCCGCCACCGTCGCGCAATCGCGCACTCTCAATACACATCTCGACGATCGACGCCTCGATCTGTATCCAGACCTTCCTGTCACGACTGTCTCCAAGGAGAACCGTAGATGACCATCCCAGTAGCTCCGGACAGTTCCTCGGAACCCGGCAAGCAGCCGCCCCTCACGATGTTCGGACCGGATTTTCCGTTCCCGTACGACGACTACGTTTCCAGTCCGGCGGGACTCGGCTCGGTGCCCGACCTGGCACTGGGTACCGAGGTTGCCGTGATCGGTGGCGGACTCTCCGGCATGATCGCGGCCTACGAGTTGCTCAAGATCGGTCTCAAACCGATTGTCTACGAAGCTGATCAGATCGGTGGCCGGATGCGGTCGGTCGAGTTCGACGGGCACCCCGGGGTGGTCGCCGAGATGGGCGCAATGCGTTTCCCACCATCGTCGACGACGTTGTTCCACTACCTGAACGAACTGGGTCTGCAGACCGAAGAGTTCCCCAATCCCCTTGCCGAGGTCACGCCGAGCACCGTCATCGATCTCAAGGGCGAGAGCCACTACGCGCACACTCTCGAGGATCTGCCGCCGATCTACACCGAGGTGGCGCAGGCCTGGCAGCGCACTCTCGAAGAGCATGCCGATCTGATTCCGTTGCAGCAGGCCATTCGTGACCGCGACACCGCAGAAATCAAGCGGATCTGGAACGACCTCGTGGTGCGCTACGACGACCAGACGTTCTACGGATTCCTCGCCGCGTCGAAGCACTTCAAGTCCTTCCACATGCGGGAAGTGTTCGGACAGGTCGGATTCGGTACGGGCGGTTGGGATACCGACTACCCCAATTCGATCCTCGAAATCCTTCGTGTGGTCATCACGGCCGCCGACGACGACCACCGCGGCATCGTCGGTGGATCGCAGCAGCTGCCGATGCGGTTGTGGAACCGCGCCCCGGCGCACATGGCGCATTGGCCTGCCGGTACTACGGTCGCTTCGCTCAACGACGGTGAGACGCGTCCCCGCGTCACCGAACTCCGGCGTACCGAGCCCGGCAACATCACGGTCACCGACTCCGAAGGTTTCATTCGCACGTATGCGAGTGCCGTTGTGACAGTGCAGAGTTGGATGCTGCTGAACAATATCAGGTGTGACGACGATCTGTTCCCGATCGACCACTGGACTGCGATCGAGCGAACTCACTACATGGGTTCGACCAAGGTGTTCGTTCTCGTCGACCGCCCGTTCTGGAAGGACAAGGACCCCGTGACCGGCCGTGATTCGGTGTCGATGACACTGACCGACCGTATGAGTCGCGGCACCTACCTGCTGGATCAAGGCGAGGGCAAGCCAGGCCTGATCTGCTTGTCGTACACCTGGTCGGACGATTCGCTGAAGCTGCTGGCGCTCGACGCCACCGAGCGCATGAACATCATGCTGCGCTCTCTCGAAGAGATCTACCCCGGCGTTGACTTCCGCAGCCACATCATCTCGAGCCCGGTGACGCTGTCGTGGGAAACCGAGCGCGACTTCATGGGCGCATTCAAGGCGAACCTTCCGGGGCACTACCGCTACCAGGAGCGCCTGTTCTCCCACTTCGTGCAGAATGATCTCGAACCGCGTCATCGGGGAATCTTCCTCGCCGGTGACGACGTGTCGTGGACCGCCGGCTGGGCTGAGGGCGCGATCCAGACCGCGATCAACGCGGTATGGGGCGTCGTCAACCATCTCGGCGGCGCTGCGCCTGCCGAGAATCCCGGACCCGGCGACGTGTTCGAGGAGCTTGCTCCGATCAGGTTGGGCGACTGAGCTCACCGCAACTGCCGAAATGTCGTGCCCGATGGGGGTTGGTACTCCTATCGGGCACGACCTCTTTCCGGTGATCCACGCAACACTGGAAAGTGTTCGGATCCAATAATTTCCAGGAGGGTGTTCAATGGCGAGCACATCATCGGCGACCAAGACCGCAGCTGCAGAATCGAGACCGGCAGGCGGTGATCGATCCGGTGACCCGGCGCTCGAACTGGTCGCCGAATTGGCAGCAGCGGGCCAGCGACTCGTCTTCCGTCAGGGTGACAACCTGAACAGTGACGATCTGACCTGCGTGGTGCTGTGGCCGTCCGGAGAGCCCTCCCTCTCCGATCTGTGCGAGAACTTCGAGTCTCTCGGACTCCGAGTTTCGACGCACCGCCCGCTTCCGACCGTTCTGGGTTCGGCGCATTACTTCACCTTCGAGCCGAGCACCTTCGACGGCAGTGCGCTGGAGAAGATGGCGGACGCCTTCGAAGCCGTCATCGCCGGAGAGACCCGGATGGATGCGTTCTCCAGTCTGATCGGACGAGCAGACATCACCTGGCGCGATGCAGAGTTGCTGCGCGCTGCGTGCCGTTTCCTCGCTCAGGCTCGTATCGGTTTGTCCGAGAGCTACATCGTCGGAGTGTTGGCAGCGAAGCCACTCTTCGTACGGCAGGCGATCGAACTTTTCACCGCGCGTTTCGACCCCGCCGTGGCGGGTGTGCGTGAGACAGCTGTGGCTACCGCAACGGCAGCTATCGACGAATCAGTCGACGGTGCAGACACTCTCGACGAGGATCGCGTCTTGCGCGGCGTGCGTTCGTTCCTGCAGGCGACTCTGCGCACCAACTGGTACCTGCGCGGTGAGAGCGGCGAACCGCTACCGTACGCGTCGTTCAAGATCGACTCGCAGTTGCTCTCCACTCCGCAGAAGACCGTTCCCTTCCGCGAGATCTACGTCAGCGCACCCAATGTCGAAGGCGTGCATCTGCGTAGTTCCTCCGTCGCCCGTGGTGGCCTGCGTTGGTCGGATCGATACGAGGACTTCCGCACCGAGGCTCTGAGTCTCATGAAGACCCAGAGCGTGAAGAATTCGCCGATCGTTCCTTCGGGAGCCAAGGGCGCGTTCGTGGTTCGGGGCACGTCGTCACCGACTCCGGCGCAGGTGCAGGAGTCTTACAGCACCTTCATTCGCGGCCTGCTGGACGTGGTGGACAACATCGTCGACGGCGCTGCGGTACACCCGGCAGAAGTAATCGAGTACGACGGTGAAGACTCCTATCTCGTCGTGGCAGCAGACAAGGGGACAGCGCGGTTCTCCGACGTCGCGAACGGCATCGCCGTCGAGCGTGGTTTCTGGCTCGACGACGCTTTTGCTTCCGGCGGTTCGGCCGGCTACGACCACAAGGCGATGGGCATCACCGCTCGCGGCGCCTGGGTAGCGGTTCGACGGCACTTCGCCGAGCGCGACCTCGATGTCGACACCGATCCGTTCACCGTCGCGGGTATCGGGGACATGTCCGGCGACGTGTTCGGCAACGGAATGTTGCTCTCGCACAAGATCCGTCTGGTCGCGGCATTCGATCACCGCCACATCTTCATCGACCCGAACCCCGACACCGAGACGAGCTTTGCCGAACGCGCTCGCCTCTTCACCGTGCCGCGCTCGTCCTGGGACGACTTCGATCGCACCGTGATGTCGCCGGGCGGTGGCGTCTGGCCGCGGAGCGCGAAGTCGATCCGCCTTCCGCTCGAGGCGCGTGCGGCCCTCGGAATCACCGAGGAGAACTTGACCCCGCAGGAACTGATCCGAGCGATCCTGTGTGCTCCGGTGGACCTGTTGTGGAACGGCGGCGTCGGTACCTACGTGAAAGCGTCGACCGAAAGCAACGTCGACGCGGCCGATCCGTCCAACGACGCAGTTCGCGTCAGCGCTGACGAGTTGCGTGCGACGGTGGTCGGTGAGGGCGGCAACCTCGGCTTCACCCAGCGTGCCCGCATCGAATATGCCGCTGGCGGAGGCCGAATCAACGCCGACTTCATCGACAACGCGGCCGGCGTGGCTACCTCGGACCGTGAGGTCAACATCAAGATCGCACTCGCAGCGTTGGACTCGACCTCGCGCAATGAACTACTCGCGGCGGCCCAGGACGAGGTGGCCGCATCGGTGCTCGAGGCCAGTGAAGATCAGACCCTCGCGATCAGCCTGGCCGAGCACCGCGCACCGGCCCTGCTCGATCAGCACGAGCGGTTGATCGAGAACCTCGTCTCGGCGGGCGCCATGAAGCGACTGGAAGAATCTCTGCCCGACGCCAAGGCGCTGGCGGTCAGGGCGCGTGCCGGGCAGGGTCTCCTGAGGCCGGAACTTGCTGTGCTGGTGGCGCAGTCGAAGAACGTACTGACTGCGGAACTGGGCGCATCGACGGTCCCGGACAATCAGATCTTCGCCGATCGTCTCCCGCAGTACTTCCCGCTCTCCGTCGTCGAGGCCGCACCGGACGCAGTCCGCGCACATCGGTTGGGCCGCGACATCATCATCACCTCGGTTGTCGACGAACTGGTCAACCGCGTCGGCCCCGGCGTGTTGTTCCGGCTCGAGGAACACCTCGGAGTCCACAGTCCGGAAGCGGCTCTGGCCTACGCAGTGGTCAGCGAAGTGCTCGGCACCGAGGAACTTCGGCGCGAGATCTTGAACTCGGAGCTGCGCGCCACCGAGCAGTTGCAGGCTCTCGATCGCTTGCAGCAGTTGTTGGAATCCGAGATGAGCTGGGTGTTGCGTCGTCCGGGAGCAGCCGGCCGGTTCACCGTGAACCCGCGCGCCGACATCGATCGGTGGGCAGCCCCGGTGCGGGAACTCACCGACGGTTTGTCGGCCAGCGAGCGCATCGAGGCGTCTTTCGGAGCGCTCGCCCTGGCAGACATTGCACTGCAGGAGAATACGACGGCCGCGGCCGCAGCCGCGATCTATCGGGAACTCTCCGACGCTCTCGACCTGGGCGATGTTCTCGGCGGCGTCGACGTCGCCGTCGGTGCCTCGCATTGGGAGGTCATGGGCAGCGCTGCCGTCCACGCCAGGTTGACGGCGCGTTTCGCGGACCTCGTGTCCGGAGCGCTCGGAGAAGGTAATCCGGAGGTCGTCGAGTTGTGGACCGCCGCCAATCCGCAAGCGGTGCGCCGGTTCACGGCTTTGATGTCGAGTGTGAGCCGCAGTGGAGCGCTGGACACCGCCCGTCTCTGCACGGTCGACGCCGAACTCGAACTACTCGTCCGCGGTGCGTCGAGCTTCGCTTCGGTGCACGCGGAGGAGGGTTCAGCGGCCCTCCCAGGCGAGTAGCGATAGCAGCAGTTCGGCTCTGACCCTGGCCTGTCCGAGGTCGCATTGCAGCAGTTCCTCGATGCGTGCGATGCGACCTCGGAGGGTGTGCCGATGAACACCGAGTTCGGCTGCGGCCGATTCCCATTGGCCGTTTGCCTCGAGATAGGCGCGCAAAGACGCGGCCAGTGCGGTTCCGTGTGCCTGGTCGTGTTCCGTCAACACCGGGATGGTGTCCGCAGCCATGGCGATCAATGCCTCACGGGCAGACTCGGATGCCAGAATCGTCGAACCACTCAGAGCGTCGAACTCGAGAATGCGCGCAGTAGCCGTCGTGAGGTTGGCCGCGGCGCGGGCCTGGACGAGTGCGCGGGGTGCGTCGAGAAGACGGTGAGGGGTGCTGATTCCGGCACGCACGGCTTTCGCTTCGGTGGGGGAGAGCTGCGCCAGTAGTGTTTTGGCGGTGTCGATTGTGTCGGTTCCGCGGAGGAGGACGGTCAGCGAACCGTCCTCGGATTGCGCGAACAACGGCCGGCCTGCTCGCGCGAGAGCGTTGTCGAGTTCGCGAAGAACTGGGCCGAGTCCGGATCCGCGAACGTGGACGACACGAATGTTGCCGTGCGTGTCGCTTGCCTCGTCCAAGTACGACGGCACACTGTCTTCGGGGATTCGGCCGTCGAGTAAGAGCCCGAAAGCCATGGCGTTGAGTCGAGTTCGCTCGGCCCGTAGTCGAACCGGTTTCTCGAGTTCGAGAGTGAGCAGCGAGACCGCATGCCCGAGCAACACTCTGTCGATATTGCTCAGGGGCCCGGCGCCCGCCATGGCGAGGTAGCCGTGCCAACTGTCGGTGACGCCGACGGGGGACAGTGTCAGCGTCCGTTCGGGTGTGCTCTGCGAGATCGACGCCGGAGCGTTGGGATCGCGGGTGGTGGCCGCGACCGCGCGAACCTCGGTGATCAACGACTTCTGGTTTGCCGGATGCACCGCGGTGATCCGATCACCGACAAACGCCACCGAAGTTTTTGTGGCCGTGGCCAGTTCACGCACGATCGCCGACACGCCACCGCGCAGTGCAACGCGGGTGATGCGCGTCTGTACTTCTGCCGCGCGGAGTACCGATTCGTATTCCTGCTGGCTCAGACGGGTCATCACCGCGCGCGTGACCGCCGCGAACGGGGTCGTGAACGGCACTTCCAGCAGAGGGAGCCCGCGACTGCGGGCGGCGGCAATCAGGTCTGCGGGCACACTCTCGTGGGAAAGGCCGGTCCCGAAACCCAGAGCCGATACTTCTGCGGCGGCCAGACGGTCGATGTACTCGCTGTAGTCGGTGGCGTCCGCGCCCACCAGTGCCAGCCCGGTGGTGAGCACCAATTCGCCGCCGGAAAGCCACGGGGTGGGGTCCGTCAGCTCTGTGGCCTGCGCAAACGTGACGGGGTGGGTGGCAGCTGCTCGGTCGGTGAGCAGAGCCAGCGAGAGGTGTTTCTGGCGCAAGAGCCACGAGATCGGAACCGTCACCTGATCAAGGCTAGCTGTCGTTGCCGATATGGAGTAGCCCTGGAGCTCCGGGTATCCATTTCGGCAGTGCTTGCGATGCTTCGCGCGTCGCATACTCGAATGCAATACACAACCGAGAGGGTGGTCACATGAGTGCAATCGAATACCGGCTTCCGCAGGAGCGTCGCATCGTCACGGAGTTCCCGGGCCCGCGCTCGGCTGCGCTCGCCGAACGCCGTAAGAAGGTCGTCGGCGCCGGCGTCGCATCCACCCTCCCGGTCTACGTCGCCGACGCAGACGGCGGAGTCATCGTCGACGTCGACGGCAACTCGCTGATCGACCTCGGTGCCGGTATCGCGGTGACCAGCGTCGGCGCCTCCAACCCGGCCGTCGTGTCCGCCGTTCAGGATCAGGTCGCACACTTCACCCACACCTGTTTCATGGTCGCTCCGTACGAGTGCTACGTCGAGGTCGCCGAGCGTCTCGCCGAGCTCACCCCCGGTGACCACGAGAAGCGTTCCGTGCTGTTCAACTCCGGCGCAGAAGCCGTCGAGAACGCCGTCAAGATCGCCCGTCACGCAACCGGTCGCGACGCAGTCGTCGTCTTCGACCACGCGTACCACGGCCGCACCAACCTCACGATGGCACTGACCTCGAAGTCCATGCCGTACAAGAGCGGCTTCGGTCCGTTCGCCCCCGAGGTCTACCGCGTCCCGATGTCCTACCCGTACCGCGAGGGCCTCAACGTCGACGGCTCCAAGATCACCGGTGAGCAGGCCGCACAACGCGCCATCACGATGATCGAGAAGCAGGTCGGTGCTGCCAACACGGCCGCCATCCTCATCGAGCCCATTCAGGGCGAGGGCGGATTCATCGTTCCCGCAGAAGGATTCCTCCCGACGCTCGTCGCGTGGGCCAAGGAGAACGGCGTCGTCTTCATCGCCGACGAGGTGCAGGCAGGCTTCGCTCGTACCGGCGCCTGGTTCGCCAGCGATCACGAGGGCATCGTTCCCGACCTGGTCACGCTCGCCAAGGGCATCGCAGGCGGCATGCCGCTCGCCGCTGTCACGGGCCGCGCCGAGCTCATCGACGCCGTCCACCCCGGCGGCCTCGGTGGCACCTACGGCGGTAACCCCGTCGCCTGCGCCGCTGCATTGGCGTCCATCGACCAGATGCGTGAGCTCGACCTCTGTGGCCGCGCACGCACCATCGAGTCGACCGTCGTCGGCCGAATGAACGCACTGGCAAAGGAACTCGACGTCATCGGTGACGTTCGCGGTCGCGGCGCGATGCTCGCCATCGAGCTGGTCAAGCCCGGTGGGCAGGAGCCGGACGCCGACATCACCAAGAAGATCGCCGCCGAATGCCTCGCTGCCGGCGTCGTGATCCTCACCTGCGGTACCTACGGCAACGTCATCCGTCTGCTCCCGCCGCTGGTCATCTCCGAAGAGCTGCTCGACGACGCGTTGACCGTCCTCGAGACCGCCATCCGCACTGCAGCACAGGGGAACTGACATGTCCAACGTCTCGGATCTTCTCGACTCGGTACCCAAGGGTCTCTGGCTCGGCGGCAAGCTCGTCCCGGCCGAGAAGACCTTTGCGGTCTACAACCCGGCAACGGGTGAGGAACTCGCCCAGGTAGCCGACGCCACCGCTGCCGACGGTATCCGTGCGCTCGACCTCGCCGCTGCGGCGCAGGAAGACTGGGCGGCCACTCCGGCACGTGTACGCGGCGAGATCCTGCGCACCGCCTTCGAATTGCTGCACGCCCGCGCCGAGGACTTCGCGCTGATGATGACCCTGGAAATGGGTAAGTCGTTGGCAGAGAGCCGCGGTGAGGTCAACTACGGCGGCGAATTCCTGCGCTGGTTCAGCGAGGAAGCAGTACGCATCGGCGGACGTTTCACGCAGGCTCCGGCCGGCAACGGTCGCATCCTGGTCACCAAGGAAGCCGTCGGACCGGTCCTCGCGATCACCCCGTGGAACTTCCCGCTCGCCATGGGCACACGCAAGATCGGACCGGCGCTGGCTGCCGGTTGCACCATCATCGTCAAGCCCGCCGAGGACACGCCGCTGACCATGCAGCTCCTCGGTCAGGTGTTCGCCGATGCCGGTCTGCCCGACGGTGTGCTCTCGATCCTCCCGACGTCCGACGCGGCCTCCATCAGTGGGCCGCTGATGGAAGATGCGCGTCTGCGCAAGGTCACCTTCACCGGCTCCACTGGCGTCGGAAAGTTGTTGGTGCGCAATGCTGCTGACAAGCTGCTCCGCACGTCGATGGAACTCGGTGGTAATGCGCCGTTCATCGTCTTCGACGACGCCGACATCGACGCAGCTGTCGACGGCGCAATGCTCGCGAAGATGCGTAACGGCGGCGAGGCCTGCACCGCGGCCAACCGCATCTACGTCGCCAACTCGGTGCGCGAGGAGTTCACCGACAAGTTCACCGCCAAGGTTGCGGCCTTGAAGGTGGGCGCCGGTGACGCCGAGGGCACCAACATCGGACCGCTGATCAACACCAAGCAGCTCGCAACCGTCACCGGACTCGTCGACGACGCCGTGTCCAAGGGTGCTCGCGTTCGCACCGGTGGATCGGCACCCGAAGGCCCCGGGTTCTTCTTCACCCCGACGGTCCTCGACCAGGTGCCCGCCGACGCGCGCCTGCTGAAGGAAGAGATCTTCGGACCCGTTGCGGCAGTGGTCGGTTTCGACACCGAAGACGAAGCGATCGCGGCTGCGAACAACACCGAGTACGGTCTCGTGGCGTACTTCTACACTCGCGACATCGACCGTGCGATGCGCGTCTCGGCCAAGCTGGACACCGGCATGGTGGGCGTCAACCGCGGCGCGATCTCCGATGCTGCCGCGCCGTTCGGTGGGGTGAAGGAATCGGGCTTCGGCCGTGAAGGCGGAACCGAGGGTATCGACGAGTATCTCGATACAAAGTACGTAGCGCTCTAACTTGCTGTGCGCCTTTATTAACCGCGGGCGGTTAATAAAGGCGCACAGTTGTCTATTGACCCAACGGAGTCGGGCGGTAGTACTTGCCCTCGTGGTAGAGCAGCGGTGCGGCAGCGGATTCGTCGTCTTCTTCGGCGTGAACCCGCGTGACGAGTCCGATGACCAGCGTGTGGTCGCCGACAGGGATCAACTGGTCGACCTTGACGCGCATCCAGCTGGGGGTGCCGTGCAGCACCGGTTCCCCGGTGTCGAGCACTGCCCACAGTGACTCGTCTGCAAAACGCTGATCGGCACTACGCGCAAAGCGCTGGGCCAGATGCTGCTGATGTTCGCCGAGAAGGTGGATCACCAAGGACTCGGCTGCCTTGAGTGCATTGATGCTCGACGACGTCTCCGCGATGTTGAACGAGACGAGCGGCGGCTCGAGGGAGACGGACGAGAACGAGGTGGCGGTGAAACCCACCGGGCCGGTACCCGAATCGAGGGTCACGACGGTGACACCGGCGGGGTGGCGGCGAAGCGCAGCGCGGTAGTCACCGGCGCAGATGCCGGTCGACAACTCGGGCGTCGCCGCTACTTCGGGGACGTCGGGGGTGGTGTGGCTGGAAACGGCATTCGGCTTGTCAGACAACGGGAACTCTCCGGCTGGAACTCGAGGTGTGCGGTGTGGTCGAGGTGACTGCGCTCGGCATACACAGACAGGCGTCGGTGCGGCACAGATCTACGTGCCGTCGACGCCAGTGGTTGCCGGCCGGGGTCCTGGTTGCAGTGCACATGGTGCGTCCAACTATAGGTGGACGCACGTCTGAGTGGTTTCGGACCGGGTTGGCTGAAGTGCTTCAGTCCATGTCGACGGCGAGGCCGGCGGTGATTCGGAGGAGTTCGGAGTACGTCGTGCGAAAGACCGTGTTGGGGTGCCCGGCGGCTGCCCACAACTCGGGGTACTGCTCGAGGGCGGTATCGATGTAGGTGGGCAGGTTGGTGGGATGCCCGAGCGGAGCGACCCCACCGATCGGCTGGCCCGTCGCGGACTTCGCCATCTCCAGCGGCGCCCGCGTGAGCTTGCCTTCGAGGCGTTCGCCGGTGGCCTTCAGATTCACCTGATGCGCGCCGGAGACCAGCAGCAGGACCGGATCGTCGTCGAGAAGGAACACCAGTGACTTGGTGATCGCGCCTACCTCCACCCCGACGGCCGCAGCTGCCTCGGCCGCGGTGTGCGTGGCGTCGGGCTGCGTGACGATGACGCCGTGGTGACCCCGCGAGATCAGTGTTTCGGCGACGTGCGAGGCGTTGGGGTGGAGGAGGCTCGTCATGAGTTCAGACTAGGACTAGTCGGCGTTCGCCACAGCTGGAGTCGGCGTCGTGTCGGTGGACTTTCGGTTACGACGGATCGTGAAGCCGAACAGCATGACCGCACCGATCAGCGCGTACAGGAACAGCGTCAGAGCAGGCTGGCCGACGCCGACGTTGTTGAAGTAGACGATGCTCCGCACGCCTTCGGTGCCGGCGCCAGGTGTGATCCATCGGCCGATGGCGGCATAGAACGAGGGAATCACGTTGGAGCCGAATGCGCCTCCCGCACTGGGATTGCCGAGAATCACGAAGACGGCGATAGCCAGCGGGACTGCCAGAACGCCGATGGCAGCGCGCAATCCGAGTGTGAACATGGCGGTGCCGAACACCACGGCTGTTCCCAGGATCCACAGCGGGAACCAGTGGCCCGCGAAAGTTCCGAGTACGTGTGAGGTAATGAGGGCGCCGAGAGCTCCCGAGATGATCGAGTAGATCGCGATCACGCCCGTGTGTGCGCTTGCCTGGCGGAGAGTCTTCGGCGCACCGATGAACAGTCCGATGGCTGCCGCGAGGAGATAGCCGCCGACGACCCAGCCGACCGAGAGGTAGAAGCCCGAGAGGCCGCGGTTGTCGTGGGCTCCGACGGGGATCTCGTCGCGGACGACGAACTGTCGGTCCTGTGTCGCCTCGACCTTCGTGAACACCGCTTCGAGTGACGTCGCGATGGAGCTGCCGCCCGCGCTCGCGGTGATCAGGGTGTCCGGCCCGGCCGGGTTGACGACAAACGCGCCCTGGATCTCTCGGTCGTTGATCATGCGGCGAGCGGTCGCCGTGCTGTCGACCACCTGAGCGTCGAGCGGGCTGCCGTCGATGGCGTTGAGTTTGTCGGCGATCTGCTGATCCATGCCGTCGGGTGTGCCCTGATCGGCGATGACCGCGATTTCGATGTCTCGCGGAGTCGGCTGATGGAAGGCGGCGACGTAGCTGAGGATGAAGCCCATCTGCAGCAGGAGCACGCCGACGAACAACGCGGCCATCACCTTGGGTGCGCCGTACTTCACGAGCAGATTGTCGTGGTGGTGTTCGTCGTGGGTGGAGCTGTTGTCTGGTGCGGCGTGTGCCGGATGCGTAGTGGTCACGAAAGAGTCCTGATCTTGTCGAAAGTAAAGAGCTTGTCAATACCCGAGGTATTGAATACTCTAGGTATCGTGACTGAATCTCGTCAACCGGACTGGACTCCGGTAACCCGCCCCGGACGTGACGTGGTGCGGCAAAGACTGCTCGACGCTGCGGCGGAAGAGTTTGCGGAGCGCGGATTCAGTGCTGCACGTCTCACTGAAGTTGCTCGCCGAGCGGGCTTCACCAAGGGGGCTGTCTACTCCAACTTCGAGTCGAAACAAGATCTGTTCGCCGAACTGTTCGCGCAACGGTCTCTCGAACTGGCCGGCCGGGTGCTCGCCGAGATTGCCGGGATGAACCCGTCCGACGCGGCGGGCAAAGGTGGCGAGGCCATTGCCACGTGGATGGTCGACGACCCGGGGTGGTCGCTTCTCGTCCTCGAATTCGGAGTGCTCGCCGGGCGTGATCCGCAGATCGCTCAGGCGTACTTACGTGAGCGTCGCCACTTGCGCAGCCAACTCGTGGAGTTGATCGGCGAACGTGCCCGTGAATGGGGAGTGGACGATTCCTTTGACGTGCGGACAACCGCAATCTCGTTGATGGCGTTGATATCCGGGCTCGTTCTCGAACACTCCGTGGATCCGGAAGAGGTTGATCAGAGTGTCATGGGTGCCGCCGTGACGGCACTCTTCGCCGGCGCCGTCGCACGGGCAGGATTGCCCTCCGTCTGAGTTGCTCGGTTGACAGGCAACAGATTTGAGAACTACCCTCTGGGTGCAGTACCTCGTTAGGTGAGGCTTCTGCACGAACACAGGCCACTGATCTCACGACGTCGAGAGACGCCCAAGGTTAGGACAGATCTCCCCGGCTTAAGGGGTGATCCAAAGTGGCTTCCCGGTCTTGATCGGGACACGTCGTGCAGTGCCAAAACTCGGACGTGGAGGTGTTTTCGCAGCTTGATGCCGGTTTCTTCCGGCGAAGGCGAGAGTACGTCGATATTCGGTTCTCCTGGCGTGTGCTGTGCGCATGTACTTTGTGTGGCGTCATCGGACGCCCCGAACTTTCAGGAGGTGACCATCGTGGACGACCCGCCGAGTCGATATTCGACCCATCCTTCTGTTCTTGCCGACGATGCTCACCCCGGCATTTTGCTCTTCAGTCACTGACTCTTTGCATCCTCGGCTTCATCTGCGCGGCTTTGCCGCGTCCGCTGACGACTTCCATTGTCGCTCAGCGCATTCTGCTGCCCTCATGCACTGGCATGGTCCGGCGTGTTCGGGCAGCCGAGGAGGTTCGTCATGTCATTTTCCGTTCTCGCATTGCGGCCACGGCCCACGAGAAACAGTGCACAACAAACACATTCAACAGTCCTGGCAAAGGAAAGCGCACAGGAATTGGTCGACTACTCGGCCTCGGACACGCGCACCGTCCTCGCCGATCTGACCACGACGGCCAACGGCCTTCGCGACGATCAGATCGACGATCTTCGTCGGCAATACGGGCGCAACGATGTCCGCCACGACCGCCCGGCGCCGGCAATCGTGCAGTTCGCGGGGGCCTTCAAGAACCCGTTCATCCTGATCCTGGTATTCCTCGCCCTGATCATGGTCGGGACCGACGTGGTCTGGGCGGACCCCGAGGACGGTCCTTCCTACGAGGGCATCATCACTCTCGGGTTGATGATCTTTGTCAGTGTCTCACTGAGGTTCTGGCAGGAATACCGTTCGAGCCGCGCCGCCGAGGCGCTCAAGGCGATGGTTACGACGACCGTCGCGGCCACCCGCAAGATCAACAACACCGTGGTCACGGCTGAGATTCCGATCGAGCAGTTACTGCCGGGGGATGTAGTCCAGCTTGCCGCCGGCGACATGATCCCGGCCGATGTCCGCATCATCCGGGCCAAGGATCTACAGGTCAATCAGTCCATGCTCAGCGGTGAATCGATGCCGGCCGAGAAGTCGGCGGACCCGTCGTCGGGGATCGACGTCGATCGCCTGCTCGAAGCCGAGAACATCGGGTTCATGGGTACTTCCGTCGTGTCGGGCAGTGGCACCGCCGTTGCGGTACACACCGGCAAGCGGACCTACTTCGGTGCCATGACAGCACAATTGGCGTCCAAGCGACCCGAAACCAGCTTCGACGTCGGGGTGCGCAGTGTCAGCTACCTGCTGATCAAGTTCATGCTGATCATGGTTCCCGCGGTGTTCATTATCAACGGACTGACCAAGGACTGGAGCCAAGCACTACTCTTCGGCGTCGCCACCGCGGTGGGGTTGACTCCGGAAATGTTGCCGCTCATCGTGACGGCGAACCTGGCCAAGGGTGCGCTCCACATGTCGCGCAAGAAGGTGATCGTCAAGCAGATCAACGCGATTCAGAACTTCGGTGCCATGGACGTTCTGTGCACGGACAAGACCGGAACTCTCACCGAGGACCGCATCGTTCTCGGTGAGCATCTCGATACTGCCGGACGTAAGTCCGAGGACGTATTGCGGCTAGCGGCGGTCAATTCCGTGAATCAGACCGGATTGCGCAGTCTTCTCGACGACGCGGTGATCGAGGCCGCCGGTCCCGAAGTGGTCGAGGAGATCTCGCGTCGCCACGGGTTGGTGGACGAGATTCCCTTCGACTTCAAGCGCCGTCGACTCTCCGTGGTGGTCGACCACGGAGACGCCGATCTGATCGTAACCAAAGGTGCAGTGGAAGAGCTCCTTTCGGTCTGTGAATCGGTGGAACTGGACGGGGTGACCCACCAATTGACACCGGGATGGCTGGCCCGAGTCGACCGTCTGGTCGCGGAGCTGAACGGTCAAGGTAAGCGAGTGCTTGCGGTGGCAACCAAGACAGTCGTCGAAGAGCAGCGCCGCGAGTACTCGACGGCCGACGAAGAGGGCATGACCCTGGTTGGACTGCTGGCCTTCCTCGACCCGCCGAAGGAATCTGCGGCCGGGGCGATCGAAGCCCTCGCGAGCCACGGAGTCGCGGTCAAGGTAGTGACGGGTGACAACGAACTGGTCGCCGAAACCGTCTGCGGCAAAGTCGGTATCGACGTGGGAACTGTTGTATCCGGCGCCGAGATCGAAGCGTTGAGCGACGACGCCCTCGACGAGTTGGTGCAGCGGACAACCGTATTCGCGAAGACGGATCCGATGCAGAAGGCACGCATTGTCGAATCGCTGCGCCGGGTCGGCCACACGGTTGGTTTCCTCGGTGACGGTGTCAACGACGCACCCGCACTGCGGGCTGCGGACGTCGGCATCTCCGTTGACACAGCGGCGGACATCGCCCGCGAATCCGCGGACATCATCTTGCTGGAGAAGGACCTCGGTGTACTCGAACAAGGAGTCATCGAAGGGCGTCGTACCTTCGGAAACATCCAGAAGTACATCAAGATGACTGCGTCGTCGAACTTCGGGAACGTCTTCTCGGTGCTCGTCGCCAGTGCCCTGCTGCCGTTCATCCCCATGATTCCCGTAGTTCTGTTGTTGCAGAACCTGATCTACGATCTCTCGATGCTCACGATCCCGTGGGACCGTGTCGACGACGACTTCCTCGCGAAGCCCCGCAAGTGGGAGACCAAGAGCCTTCGCCGGTTCATGGTGTTCATCGGCCCGATCAGTTCGATCTTCGATATCTCGACGTTCGCGCTGATGTGGTTCGTGTTCGCCGCCAACTCTCCCGAGCATGCAGCGCTGTTCCAATCGGGTTGGTTCATCGAGTCATTGATCTCGCAGACGCTGATCGTTCACATGATCCGCACCCGCAAGATCCCGTTCATCCAGTCGCGTGCATCGCTGCCGGTACTGCTCAGCACGGGCGCTGCCTGCGTCTTCGCGCTGGTGTTCCCGTTCACGTCCTGGGGTCATTCCCTCGGGTTGGTTTCACTGCCGTGGAACTACTTCCCGTGGCTGGTCCTCACCCTCGGGGCATACTGCGTCGTCACGCAGGTGGCCAAGGGAATGTTCATTCGTCGATTCGCGACCTGGCTCTAGGAGTTCACCGTGGAAATCCACGTCATCCTTGTGCGGATAGCGCTCGGGCTCGTCCTCGGCGCTGCCGTCGGGATCGAAAGGCAATGGCGCGCAAGGATGGCGGGTCTGCGAACCAACGCGTTGGTGAGCTTGGGTGCGACGCTCTTCGTCATCATGGGCGCGTACGGGTTTCAGGGCCCGGACGCCGATCCGACGCGCGTCGCAGCGCAGATCGTCTCGGGGATCGGTTTCCTCGGTGCTGGAGTGATCATGAAGCAGGGTGCGTCGGTCACCGGCCTGAACACTGCCGCCACTCTGTGGGCCACTGCCGCCGTCGGCGCACTGGCCGGCGGCGGAATGTACTGGGTCGCGGTGTTCGGTGCCGGCGCAATCATGTTGGCGAACACGCTGTTGAGGCCGTTGGGCCGGATGATGGATCACCAGCCTGCCCGAACCGGACGCGAAGAACCACCCGCGGACTACACCTTCGAGGTGACCTGTCACGGCGACGCCGAAGCTCACATCAGAGGTCTTACCGTGCAGTCCATTTCGAGGCCCGAGTTTCAGCTCCGGTCAGTGCAGTCCTTCGACATCCCGGACAGCGACCGCGTGCGGGTGGTGGCCGAACTGGCTGCCGCGGAGCGAGACGACGGACTCCTGGAATCCGCCGTCAGCCGACTTAGCCTTGAACCGTTGGTGACTCACGTTCGGTGGGAGGTGGAACCGTCGAAGTAGATTCAGGCTCGCTGTCAGTCAGCGCGCATGTTCTTGCGGCGCAAGTGAGTTCCCCGGTGCAATGTTCGCGCAGTTGGACGGTGCAGGCTTGCCGTTCAAGCGGTCGTCGACCCAGGCGAGCGCACCGGGGAGCCAGAGCATGGCGCCGAGGAAGTGGCTGATGGTGTCGTACTGGTCGTACTGAATCGCCAGGCCGGCGTCGCAGTACTTGCGTGCGAGGGTGCGGACGTCGCCCGTGATCATCACGCCGTCTCCCGCTCCGACACCGGGGCCGCCGGGTTGGGTGCCCTCGATGGTGCCGTTGGCCGCCTGCGCGATGAACATCGGAATGGTCGGTGTCGCCGCGGTGCCCATGTTGATCTTGTTCACGACATCGACGTACTCGGGAACCGTATTGGGATCGGCGTACTCGGGTTTGACCAGATCCTGCCAGGTCAGTCCGGGATACTGTGCCAGCACATTGCCGATGGACGCGTCTTCGAGTCGAGCCATGACGTCGCGTCCACGGTCGCTGAGGTACTTCCCGAAATCGATGTCGTACGAACGCGCAACGCCGACGACTGCCATGCCGACAACGCCGCCCCACCCGATGCTTCCGCTCGCGTAGCGAAGGTTGTTGGCCGGATTGACCAGCACGCCTCCCTGCGCGGCACCGATCAAGTTGTCGTTGATCTCCGGTGCATATGCGGGAGCGAGTATCGAAGCCCAGTTGGTGGCGATCGCTCCGCCGGAGTAACCCATCAGCGCGATCTCTGCGTCGTCGGTGATTCCGGTTTCCGGGACATCGCGGGCGGCACGCAGAGCGTCGAGTGTCATCATCCCGTATTCGGGTCCGGCAGCGAAGTTTGCATCCGGGCCCTCGGTGTCCGGGACGACGATCGTGTAGCCCAATGCGAAGAGCGGCCCGAACAAGGCTGCCTCGATGGACGTGAAGGTACCGCCGATGTTGAAGTTGCGTCCGCTGGGAGTCCAGTCGCCGATCGGGGTGTTACCCGCGATGGCCCGCGACGGGCTGTCGTCGGGGTTCAGCGAATCGTAAAAGGACTGGTACGAAACAACTTTGTTCGGTTGGGCGTTGGCCGGGCGCAGGATCGAGGTGACGTTGGCGGACGGCTGTCCCAGGGCGTCGGTTGATCGGTAGAGAACCTGGACTGCCTGTATCGGGGTCGGGATGTTGAGCACGGTGTACGGCACGGTGCGAGTCTCGAGTACCGCACCCGGGGCGTACGACGAGAGGGGTGCCGCGCCCTCGTAGCTGTAGAAACCGTCATCGGGGGACTTGGCAAGGACTGGCTGCGCGAGCGCTACCGGTGCGCCGACGCCTGTCAGTGCAAGCGCGAGTACTCCGACAACTGCGCGAGATAAGACCCTTGACGACATACTCGTCCTCCACATTGGTGTGCCACGCCCCACCCTGAGATCGTGGTGTGACGACCACCATATATTACTCGTGGGTAATGTGGGGATCGGTCAGATCGGTCGTCGTATCGAGGTCTCGACGTAGGAAGATTTCGGAGGACTCGCCTGGGAGTAACAGAACTCCCGCGTCGGTGTATCCCATTGCGCGATAGAAGTTCTGGGCTGATTCGTCGGCGAGTGTGGAGGTGAGGACCTGCGAGTGTCCCGCGCGGCTCATGCGTTTTTCCCAATCTGTGACCAAAGCGCGCCCGATGCCTTGGCCGCGGTTCGAAGACAGGACGGTCAGCATGTTCATGAACGGAATCTCGTCCCAGAACAAGCCCCAGCGCAGCCAGCCGATTGGATTACCGTTGTCCTCGGCGACGAGTATCCGGCCGCGTTGGATCACTGACGCGAGTTCCTCGGCTGCGATGTGTGAGTCGTGCTCACGTAAGAACGGCAAGTCTGTCTGCGCTGCGACGCGAATGTTCACCACAGAAGTCAGTATCGCCGTTCAGTCGGAGTTGATGGCGTTCGGCTTGGACAGGTAGACGACTCCGGGGATGTGGCTGGGGTCCGGCGGCAATTGGGAGTAGCCCGCTCGGGTGTACAGGCGAATGTTCCGCAGGCTCCTGCTTCCGGTGAACAGCTCGAAACGTGTGATGTGCTCCGGAGCGTTCTGTTCCACGTGCTGCAAGAGGCGTCGGCCGAGGCCGTTGCCCGCCAAGTCCGGTGCCACCATGAGGCGACCGATCTGCCATGCGGTTCCGTCCGCGGTTCCTCGCACGGCCCCGACGAGCCGGCCGCCGCGTCGTGCGGCCCAGACCGTCGACTGCTGAACCCAGGCTCGGACCGTGGGTAGGTCCTCGTGGAGCGGGGGTATGTCCATGCTGTTGTTGGAGATTGCTTCCGAGACCCAGCAACAGCGTTGTAGAACAAGGATTTCCGCGGCGTCCTCGTCCGTTGCGCGCTCTATGACTATCTCGTTCATGGTTTCCCTTACAAATAGGTTCTTCGCACCCGCAGGGCAATTGTTCACCCGCAGGCTGAATTTGGCGCGCGGCTGAGCAATTGGCGCGCGGCTGTGAATGCAGAGAGTTTCAATTCCGGCATAACAAACAAAACGCCCGCAACCAATTGGTCGCGGGCGTTTCGTGAAAAGAACGTCAGACAGTTGCCGGAGTGTTCTCGTCCAACTTCGGATCTTCGTTCGCGATTCGCTTGTTGCGAATGAGGCTGCTGATGAAAGCAGCGCCGATCAAGAAGACACCGACCAGGCCGGTGATGATCTCGTTGATGTGAACGCCGATGGACACCATCAAGATGACGGCCAGAGCGCCGATGGCCCAGTGCGCACCGTGCTCGAGGTAGACGTAATCGGAGAGCGTGCCCTTGCGGACCAGGAAGACCGTGATGGAACGGACGAACATCGCGCCGACGAAGCCGAGGCCGAGGGCGATGATGATCGGGTCTGCCGTGATGGCGAATGCGCCGATGACGCCGTCGAAGGAGAAGGACGCGTCGAGGACCTCGAGGTAGAGGAACAGGAAGAAGCCGGCCTTACCGGTCGCCTTCGCGAGCTGCGTGGGGCCGCCGGACTTGGCGGTTTCTTCCTCTTCGCCTTCTTCCGGCAGATTGAACAGTTCACCCAAGCCGTTGACCGCGATGTAGGTGATCATGCCCAGAACGCCCGAGATCATGACGGTGGAGACCTTGTCGTCAGCGGCGAGGAACGAACCACTCAGTACCAGGACGATGCCGGCCACGACGACGGAGAGCTGATCGAGCTTGCCGATGCGAGCGAGGGGCTTCTCGAGCCAAGACAGCCAGGTGATCTCACGCTCTTCGAAGATGAAACCGAGGAAGAGCATCAGCAGGAACATGCCACCGAAGGCAGCGATCTGCGGGTGAGCGTCCGTGAGGATGGTTTCGTAGCTCGGCTCGTTCGTGCCGGGGAAGTACGCTGCACCGTCCGGCGGCGGGTTGAGCGCGAGGTCGAGTGCAGCTACGGGACCGAGACCGGATGCAGCCCAGACGATCACGAGTGGGAACACCAGACGCATACCGAAGACGGCGATGATGACGCCGATGGTGAGGAAGATCTTCTGCCAGAATTCACTCATTCTTTGCAGAACAGTGGCGTTGATGACGGCGTTGTCGAAGGAAAGCGAGATTTCCAGAATCGACAGGATGATGACGAGGAACAGTGCCTCGGGTCCGCCGTAGATGAACGCAACGATCATCGCGAGGATCGAAATTGCGATGGATAAACCGAATATTCGCAGTACCACGGAGCGTGGCCCTTTCTAGTTGGTCAATGCAGAGTGGTTACTGCAAGCGGTCTCTCACCGCATCCGAACGTGAAAACGGGGAGGGTTCCACAGACTACTGCGGAACCTTCCCCGAGTCAGCTCGTCGAGAGCGAAGATCAGACGTTGACGCCGTAATCGCGCGCGATGCCCGCGAGGCCGGACGCGTAGCCCTGGCCGATTGCGCGGAACTTCCACTCTGCACCGTTGCGGTACAGCTCACCGAAGACCATGGCGGTCTCGGTGGAAGCGTCCTCGGAGAGGTCGTAACGAGCGAGCTCGTTGCCGTTCGACTTGTCGACGACGCGGATGTACGCGTTGCGGACCTGGCCGAAGGACTGCGAGCGAGCTTCTGCGTCGTAGATCGAGACGGGGAAGACAACGCTCTCGACCTCGGCGGGAACCGCTGCGAGGTTCACGTCGATCTGCTCGTCGTCGCCTTCGCCTTCGCCGTCCGTGTTGTCACCCTTGTGCTCGATCGAGCCGTCGGGCGAACGGAGGTTGTTGAAGAAGATGAAGTGCTGGTCGGAGAGGACCTTCTTGTTCGAGCCTGCGCCGATTGCGCTGGCGTCGAGGTCGAAAGCAGCTCCGGTGGTGGAACGCGCGTCCCAGCCCAGGCCGACGACCACTGCAGTCAGGTTCGGGGCCTCCTTCGTGAGAGAGACATTGCCGCCTTTGGTCAAGCTGACGCCCATTCAGGGGTCCTTTCAAGAGGAGAGACAAGGCCCACTACGACGCGAAGTCGTCTTGGGAGTGTGTTTACCTCCACCACCCTAACCGCAGTTCCGGTGTGTTCGCCGTAACAGCAGAATTACGAACCGAGAAGCGAAGTGCTGGACCCGTAGGATTCAATCGTGGTGGGAAGATGGTCGGAGCGCTTCAATCGGGGGGCAAGAGTGGGGGAGTCGGTCAGTCGTGCGCGGGAGGCGCAGACGGCCATGGTTTCGGCGTTCCTCGACATGGACAAGCGGCAGACCATCGCGTCGGCAGCAGTCGACGCTTCCGCCGAGCTGTACCCCGAGCGAGGGCTGCGCGCTGCGTGGGAACCCGTTCGGGATCGGTGCTTCCAGGCTGCGTCGGATTACCTCGACACATCCGAGCGCTATGGAAACGATCAGGTACTCCACCAGAACCCGAACGGTGCTCGGGCGGCGTTCGAAAAGTCGGTAGCCGAACTCGTCGAGGCGGCAAAGGGCGTCGACGCCTTCTACAACGGGCATCGTGCGCACCTCGAGCAGGCGACGGTCACGATGTCCGCCATTCCCGTCCTCGGCCAGCAGGCCCGAACCCTGGCAAACGCCGTCCGGGAAAAACTGGCTGCCACCGATCAGCGCTATCGCGAGTACCCGTCGGTGGTGACGGCCTCCGAACACCTCGACGACGCGGTTGCAGCGCTCGACAATGCGCGCTCATCCGGTCGCGCCGACGCAGTCCGCACGCGGGCCGAGAGTGTCCGCGAAGCGGTATCGGCGCTCGAAGAAACATTGGCAGAAGCCCCGTCGACCCAGCACCGTGCCGAGATGACGATCTCCTCCGTTTCGACCAGGTTGTCGGCAGTGCGCACTCGAGTGGACCGCCTGGATCCGGCGTACTCCGCATTGCTGCGCGAGTTCAACGCCGCGAGTTCCGCTGACCTCGTCGACAACAGCAGTCGCAGCCGAGCGCATATCGATCAGGCCGACATCGATCTCAAGGAAGCGAAGCAGTCGTTGGCTGCGGGAAACCCCGAACACGCACTGGCTTTGATGGCCGAAGCCCGCGTGCACCTCGCCGACGCCGAAGCGTGTGCCGACGCCGTGACGGACCGTCTCGCTACTCTGCGTGCAGTCCGGGCAGATCCGAGCCAAAAGGAACGTGAGGTTCGTTTCCGGCTGAAAGACGCCCAGATGTTCGCTGTTAACCAAGGGTTGGTGGCGGAGTGGGGCTCTGTACTCGATGCTCAACTAGCAAGGATCGAGCGAGCGAGTGCGTCACTGTCGGGAACTCATCCGGACTACTGGTCGTATGTATTACAGCTGGACTCGGTATCGACGTTCATCACCGAAGTTGTCGAGAAGATGCGGGCGCGAGCCGGCAAAAACTGAATGGTCGGGCCGATCGGGGGATCGGAGTTGCCCGACGCGTTGTCACAGGGGGTCGTTTCATGGACTTGATTGCGGTTACAGAGAGAAGAGAAATGCAGCACTTTCAACATCTCGAGGATGACGTGCGGGAGCAACTGTTCCTGCATGCGCCTCGATCGTTCGCGGATTCCGACGAGAGGGATCTGCTCGCGATTGCTCTGGGTGCAACTCTCTACGTTCCTGCCACCCGGGCCGGGTTGGCCGACATCGTGGTCAAGCGTGCGTCCGAGGGCGTCAGCTCGATGGTGCTCGATCTCGAGGACGCCGTCGCGGATCACGAGGTGGAGTCAGCGCGAGCGAACGCGGTTGACGCTCTCGACAAGATCGCGTCCACCGACGCCGTCGGCATGCTGCTGTTCGTGCGGGTTCGTGAAGTCGCGGACATCCACAAGGTCGCCGCGTCGTTGACCGAGGGGCGCGCCGCGCTCACCGGGTTCGTCATCCCGAAGTTCGGCAGCGAGTCCGGCCCTGTGTTCCTCGACGCCGTCGCGGACGCATCCGAGTTGCTGGGCAAGCATCTCTACGCGATGCCGGTACTCGAATCACCCGCGCTTGTGCACCGCGATACTCGCGATCTCGAATTGCGCACCATCAGTGGGATTCTCGCGCAACACCGCGATCGAATCCTTGCCGTCCGCATCGGCGCCACCGACATGTGCAGCACTTTCGGCATCCGTCGTGACCGCGATCTGACCATCTACGACGTGCGCGTGGTGGTCGACGTCATCGCCGACATCGTCAACTATCTCGGGCGCGCGGACGGTTCGGGTTTTGTCATCACCGGGCCCGTGTGGGAGTACTTCGCCGATCACGAACGCATGTTCCGGCCGATGCTGCGCGCCACCCCGTTCGAGGAACACGACGCCGTCCGGTTCCGTCAGCATCTCGTCAGCCGCGACCTCGACGGTCTGCTCCGTGAGATCGCGCTGGACCGAGCCAACGGAATCCAGGGCAAGACGGTCATCCACCCGTCGCACGTCGCAGCGGTCAATGCACTGTCCGCTGTCACGCACGAGGAATATCACGATGCCCTCGACATTCTCGGTGCCGACGCCGGGGGAGTTCAGGCGTCCGGCTACCGGAACAAGATGAACGAGATGAAGCCGCACCGCAATTGGGCCCATCAGACTGCGCTCCGAGCTCACGTGTTCGGTGTGACCAACAAGGGAATCACGTTCGTCGAGTTGCTGACGGCGTTGGTCGATCGATGACAGAGCTTGTCCAGTCCAAGGACGTTCCCTGGGCTACAGCAGAATTCGGCTTGGACCTCGTTCACGGTGATTCGTCACTCGGGCATTCGGTGCCCGATCTGGTGATCCCGGGACTTCGGCGGAATCCGCGTCGCGCTCATCTGCTGGTGTCCACCGTGCTGGGAAAGCACGTGCCCACCGAGCCGTCCGTGGTCATCGGCGCTGCCGACGACCTCGGCGATCTGGTGCGGACAACCCTCGGTGAGGGTGTCGACGTCGTCGTTCTCGGGTTTGCCGAAACCGCAACAGGTTTGGGCCACTGCGTCGCAGCTCGCCTGCACGCTCACTGCTACCTGCACTCCACGCGCCGAGACGTACCAGGGGCTACGACGCTCGCCGGATTCGAGGAGGGGCACTCGCACGCCACGAGCCATCTGATGCAGCCGACGTCCGCCGAACTGTTCGAGAACGACCTGCCTCTGGTCCTCGTCGACGACGAGATCTCCACCGGCGCCACCGCGATCGATGCCATCCGGGCGCTGCACGGGCAATGCCCGCGAAGCCGCTACGTCGTGGCCTCGCTGGTGGACATGAGAACCGAGGAACACCGAGTCGCCGGCGAAGCCGCGGCGGCAGAGTTGAATGTACGAATCGACTACGTCTCTCTCGCTTCGGGTTCGACGGTCCTGCCCGACGGCCTGACCGAGCGCGTCACGGCGCTGGATGCTCCGGATCTCAATCCGATCGGTGACCGCCGTGGCACGCTGGCACGGATCGATCTGCCGTGGCCGGCACATGTCCCCGACGGTGGCAGGCATGGCTTTCTCGATGGCGACACCGCGGCATTCGAGTCAGCCGTCGAGGCAGCGGTGTCCATTCTCGGATCGTCGATCGACGCGTCGCGTGCTGTGATCGTGATCGGTCACGAGGAGTTGATGTACCTGCCACTGCGCATCGCTGCGGGCTTGGAAAGCTCTGGGCGAGCAGTTCGTTACCAGACCACGACGCGTTCACCCGCCTACGTCGTTGACGTGCCGGGATACCCGCTGCGTCGCGGGTTCACCTTTTCGGCGCCCGAACTGGGCGAGAACGAACCCCGATACGTCTACAACGCGCAGTGGCCTGATGCGGCGGTCGACGCCCTTGCGTTGCTGGTCATCGACGAGCCCGCCGACACCGATCGGTTGACGGCGATGGACGGAGTGGTCGAGGTGTTGCGGAACTCCGGCACCGACGTCCTGGTCGCCACCGTTCGCGGGGCCGATCCGTCGGCGCTGCGAGATTCCAGAGCAGGGAGCTCGTCATGAACGAACCATTGGTCGGGCCCGAATTCGGTTCGTACGCGCCGGGCGAAGTGAAGTGGCTGCTCAAGGATCTCTCGCACGTGGATCTCGAAGCGGATGTATCCGTGCGCGAGAAGCGTATTCAGTCGGGTGAGGCGCACTATGCCGAGTCTCTCCCCATCGAGTACCAACCCGATCAGGCATACCGGGATCTTTTCGAGACGGTGCTCGCCGAGAGCGCTCCACGGTTGGCGCGCGCTGTCGGGACCGTGATGGACCTGGTCTTGGCCGAGCGGGGGAGTGACATCACGCTGGTCTCACTCGCCCGGGCCGGAACACCGATCGGGATTCTGATGCGGCGCTGGGCCCAGCAGACCCGCGGGTTGACGTTGCCGCACTATGCGGTGTCCATCGTCCGTGGCAAAGGAATCGATTCCGTCGCACTCGATTATCTTGCGCACCATCACGACTCGGAGAACGTCGTCTTCGTCGACGGCTGGACGGGCAAGGGCGCCATCGCCCGCGAACTCGACGCAGCGTTGACGGAGTACCACGAGGCAGGCGGAGCGAAGTTCGACTCCGATCTGGCTGTTCTCGCCGACCCCGGACACTGCGTGCGAACGTACGGGACCCGTGACGACTTCCTGATCGCGTCGGCGTGCCTCAATTCGACGGTGTCCGGCTTGGTCTCACGAACTGTCCTCAACGACACCCTCATCGGGCCCGGCGATTTCCACGGCGCCAAGTTCTACGCCGACCTCGCCGACGTCGACGTTTCCAACAGGTTGCTCGACGTGGTCTCGGCCGAGTTCGATTCGGTTCGCGGCGACGCAGCGGATTCTCTTGCTGCAGTGCTCGATTCCGATCGGACGCCGACCTGGGCCGGTTGGGAGTCGGTGGAGAAGGTGCAGGCCGAGTACGGGATCTCGACGGTCAACTTCGTCAAACCCGGTGTCGGAGAAACAACCAGGGTGCTGCTGCGCCGGCTTCCCTGGAAGGTTCTGGTGCGCGAACTCGAAGCCCCGGAGCACGCACACATCCGGTTGTTGGCACAGGCCCGTGGGGTCCCGGTCGAGGTCGTCCCGGATCTCGCCTACTCGTGTGTCGGCCTGATCAAGGACATCACGTGAGCCGTGTGGACACCGCTGCGTCCCAGGTCCTGATCGCCACGGATCTGGATCGCACGATGATCTATTCGCAGGCCGCGATCGGCGGCGATCCCAGTGGCTCCGACCTGGATTCGGCACCGAGCCCGCTGTGCGTCGAGTACTACAACGGCGGTCCGCTCTCGCACATGAGCGTCGAATCGATCGAACTGCTGACCGCGCTCAGCTCGCGGGTTCCGGTAATTCCGACGACGACCAGGACCATTGCGCAGTTCCAGCGGATCGATCTTCCCGGCGGACCGTGGAAGTACGCGATCACGAGCAACGGCGGAAACATCCTCGTAGACGGCGAAGCCGATCGCGACTGGCGAAACGAGATCGACCGTTCGACCCGTAAGTCCGGCGCCGAGTTGCCGCAGGTTCAGGCGGAACTGGAATCGCGGATCGACTCGAGTTGGGTCAGCTCCATTCGTGTTGCCGACGACCTGTTTCCATACCTGGTCGTCGATCTGGCCGTGATGCCGAGTGATTTCGAAACCGAATGGAATGGGTGGTGCGTGACGCGGGGCTGGAACGTCTCGCGTCAAGGCCGCAAGATCTACACGATGCCCGACGCGGTCTCGAAGTCACGAGCGCTGGCAGAGGTGCGCCGCAGACTGGTCGAGTCGGGTGATCTGGATCAGTCCGCCGTCGTGATCTCGGCTGGTGACGGCGCATTGGATGCGGACATGCTCGAATACTCCGATTTCGCGATCAGGCCCAGGCACGGTGAGCTGGAAGAACTGAATTGGCAACGGCCGACCGTTACTGTGACAGAAAGGTCCGGTATCGCAGCGAGCGCGGAGATCTTGCGGTGGTTCTCTTCCGCGCTCGGGTAATACACGCTCTCTATGAAGGGGATTTAGTTGTCTGTATCGCTTGCCAAAGGGCAGAACGGCCCGCTGGACGTCTCGGATGTAGTTGTCTCGGTTCAGCTGGCTGCGGCCGCTGACCTGTCTGCACTCCTCGTGACGAGCAACGGAAAAGTTCGTTCCGACGCCGACTTCGTCTTCTTCAACCAGCCGACCGGACCCGGCGTGCAATTGGTACCCAACCCGGGTGGCATTGCCTCACTCCGAGTCTCACTCGCCGGCGTACCCGCCGATATCGAGCAGGTTCGCGCCGTCATCACGCTCGACGACGCTTCGTCGAACTTCGGGCGCACTGCTGCACCGACCGCTCGGGTCTCCGATGCGGCCGGGAATGTGTTGTACGAGTACGTGATCGACGGCCTCACCACCGAGTCCATCGTCATCGCGCTCGAGGTGTACCGACGGCAGGGTGCGTGGAAGGTGCGCGCCGTCGGCCAGGGGTACGCGGGTGGATTTGCCGCGCTGGTCACCGATCACGGTGTGTCGGTCGACGATGCGCCCGCGCCGCCGCCGCCCACTCCGGTCGCGGCTCCGGCGCCGATCACCCCGCCCTCGTCCGTCGCTCCTACACCGCCGGCGTACAACCAGCCGCAGCAGCAGCCTTCGTACAACGCGCCGCCGGTTCCGCCGGCCCCGCCCGCGTACAACCAGCCGCCTGCCTACAACCAGGGACCGACGCCGCCGGCCTACCCGCCGGCGCAGCAGCCTGCGTACAACCAGCAGCCGACGTACAACCAGCAGCCGACGTACAACCAGGCACCCCCGGCGCCTCCCGTGCAGAACCAGCCGCCGGCGCAGCAGCCCGAGGTGAGCCTGGTCAAGGGACGCCCCGTCAGCCTGACCAAGGGACAGAAGGTCACACTCCGCAAGGAGGGCGGCGTCGCGCTCACCATGATCCAGATGGGTCTGGGTTGGGATCCGATCAAGAAGAGCGGCCTGTTCGGAAGCCGTACCGCCGACGTCGACCTCGACGCTTCGGCACTCCTGTACGCCGACGGCAACCTCGTCGACGTCTGCTACTACGGTCAGTTGACGTCCAAGGACGGCTCGGTCCGTCACATGGGTGACAACCTGACCGGCGACGGAGACGGCGACGACGAGGTCATGCTCGTCGATCTGCAGCGGGTCCCGGCTCACGTGACCACCGTGATCTTCACCGTGACCTCGTACCGCGGACACACGTTCGAGCAGGTCTCCAACGCTTTCTGCCGTCTCGTGGACAGCACCACCAACTCCGAGCTCGCTCGATACACGCTCCAGGGCGGCATGGCTTTCACCGGAATGGTGATGGCAAAGGTGTACCGCGTGAACGGTGAATGGAAGCTGCAGGCCATCGGTGAAGGTATCCAGGCCAAGCACGCAGGAGAAGCTGCGCCGCAGCTGGGCCGTTTCCTCACTGCTTGAGTCGAGACTGCATAGTCGAGATGAATCCGGTTCGGCGGTAGGTGATTTCGATCGCCGTCCGTCGAACCGGACATCGTTTCCCCTCTGTGCGTTAACCTCATGCGGCATGTCGAGCCGTCAGTCGAGCGGCCGTGCGCGAGAGGACTTGGCACAGTAGATGATCATTCGAGGGAAACTTCTCGGTCGGGCGGCGGCCGTCGCAGGCGTTGTGCTGGCGCTCGTGAGCACCGGAATCGCGCAGGCTTCGGTGCCCCAGTCGGAAACTCGGTCAGGAGTATCCGGCACCGGGATCAAGTACGTCGCCCTCGGTGACTCCCGTGCCTCCGGTCCAAGGCTGGAACCGATGTACCCCGACGCCTGTTCGCGTTCGTACGAGAACTTCGCGGGCAAGATCTCTCGGGCACTCGAGGTCGCGGAGTTCACCGACGTCTCTTGCAGCGCGGCACGCGCCGAGAACATCATCGACACTCCACAGCTGATTCCGAACTACTGGCCTGTCCAACTCGATGCCGTTCACCCGGACACCGACCTGATCACCATCTCGATCGGCGGCAACGACTCCAACAGCATCTTCCTCGGTCCCCTGTGCGTCGCTCCGGGGCCAGGAACCGATCGTGGATGCCGGTACGACCCGCTCGCGAATTCCGTCGCCCAATCCGGAATCGACCGGGCTGCCGGAGAATTGGATCGCATCCTGACTGCGGTCACGCAGCGCGCGCCTAACGCTCGCATCTACCTGATCGGAGAGGGCGGCATGATCTCCTCTCGCGGATGCTGGCCGAACATTCCGTTCTCAGACGCCGACGCATCCTGGTTCATGGACTACTTCGCTCGCTACAACACGAAGTTCGACGAGGTCGCCCACGCCCACGGTGTGCGCACTGTCGACATTGCGGCGGCGAGCATCGCCGGCGGGCACGACGCATGTGCGAGTGCAGATCAGCGTTGGTTCGAAGGCCTGTTCTCGGAGTCGACGGCGCAGCGCTTGCACTTCACGGACGCTGGGATGACCGCGGTGGCCGATCTAGTGGTGGCGGACGTGCAAGGCTGACCGAGAGAGCCCGGTCATGGCATAGTTCGCTGCTGTGGGTATGACTTTTGTTCCCGGACAGAACGCGCCGCTGCAGGCGCCCGTGGTGACGTTTCGAGCCGAGAGCCAGACGCCGTTCGACGTGTCGGCGCTGGTAGCGGACGCGAACCTGCGGGCATTGACGTCCGCGGACTTCGTTTTCTACAACCAACCGTCCACCGCTGGAGTGCAACTCGACGAGAGTGGCATCCGGGTGGAACTCGATCGACTTCACCCCGATGCGGCGGCCGTGTTGTGCATCGTGAGCGTGGATCCGGCAGCGACGGCCGCGGGAGCCTTTCGCACGGCCGGGCTCTCCGCCACCCTGAGCGATCAATCCGGTTCGGTCCTGGCCGAATTCGCGATCCCCACCGCAGGTACCGAGACAGCGGTCATCTGCTGGGAGCTGTACCGAAAGTCCGGTGCCTGGAAGATCCGGGCCGTCGGGCAGGGCTATGCGGGTGGTCTGGCGGAACTGATCTCGGTGCACGGCGTCGAGGTGGACGACGAGCCGGCACAACCAGCCCCGACAGCCGCGCCCGCGTGGGACTCCGCGGTGGAGCCGTTGGAGGTGGGCCGCGGCCTCGAGCGCGCGTGGATGATCTTCGAGGATGCCTCACGATCTGCCGCTTCCTTCGTCTCCAGCAGCGAGTACGCGCTTGCCCGTTTGGACGAAGATCTGACCGCTGCCGTCGCAGATCCGTCGTTGCGGAACTCGGCAGCGGGAGTGGCGGCGCGCGATGCCGCACAGAAGCGTCACGACGACCTCGTCTCACTCGCGCGGGACAATCACGCCCGCGACAGCGCTCAGCTTGCGCACGAACTCGGCGTGATCGACGGCGTGCTCCCACGGTCGATGGCGTCGTGGAAGTCGGTGTCGTGGGCGGGTACAACCGATCCGGCCCAGATCACAGCCGTCAGCGACGGAATGCGTCTTGGCGAGCTGTCGGCTCCGGACCGCGGCACACTCACCGTTCCGTACTGCGTCCCGTTGCCATTGCGCCGGCCGATCTGGGTGGACAGTACGTCGAGCAAAGCAGCGCTCGGTCTGATCAGTGCCGTCACCGTGCGCGTCATGGCCGCCGGCCCGATGCCGCTACTCGACGTCGTCGACCTGACCGGCTCGCTCACGCCACTGACCGACCGACTGGCACCGATGCTCGCGGGGCCGGTCATCACCGCTCACACCGAGATCTCGGCGCGCTTGCGGGCACTGGCCGAGGCCGTCGACATGGGCGAACTCGCGCGAATGAGTGGCGTCGCCGACGGGCCGAGTTCCCTGCGCCTGTTGATCCTCAGCGATTTCCCGCACGGATACTCCGCCGAAGACGCACAGACCATCATGTTCCTCGCCGAACGCGGGCCGGCAATCGGTTTGTCCATACTGATTGTCGGAGAGGACGAGTCGAACTTCGCGGAAGAATCCGTCGCCGCACTGTCCGAGGGGTGCCAACATCTTTCGGCAGCAGGGCAGACGGAGGTTCACGATCCGTGGACCCGCACGCAATGGCACTTCACCCCGGACGTGCTCGACCCGATCTCCGAGTCGCGAATTCTGGCAGTGTTCGACCGCACCTAGCGGCCGATGGCGGATTGCCGAGCACACAGGCAGAGTGGTGGTACGACCACGCGCGGTGTGTGGCGGCAATACTCGAGGAGACTCATGGCATTCTGGGATCAGTTGAAGGCTAAGGCTCAGGAGATGAACGGCCAGCTCAAGACAAAGACCAGCCAGTTCCAGAACAAGGAATTCAAGAACGCGAGCATGGCAATGTGCGCGTTGATCGCCGCCGCAGACGGTTCGATCGATCCGTCGGAGCGTCAGAAGACCGCCGCGCTGATCATGAGCAACGAGTCGCTCGCGGTCTTCCCGCCGGACGAGCTTCGTGAGCAGTTCGACTGGTACTGCAGCAAGCTGTCCTCGGACTACGAGTTCGGCAAGGTCGAGGCAACCGCGACCATCGCCAAGCTCAAGTCGAAGCAGGATCAGGCCCGCGCGGTCATCCAGATCGGCATCATCATCGGCGGCGCGGACGGCAACTTCGACGAGCACGAGCGCGGCGTCGTACGCGACATGTGTTTTGCAGTCGGAATTTCTCCGGCCGAGTTCGATCTCTGATCGATTCAGAGCATGAAAGCGGGTGCGGCGCGAAAGCGCTGCACCCGCTTTTCTTTTCAGTACTCGGGATAGCCGTCCTCGGGTCCCAGCATGCGCTCGATCCTCGTCCGCGTGATCTTGGCGAGCTCGTCGACGCAGACCTTGCGCTCGACGGACCGTTCGTTGGACATGCGCTGGCCGATGTTCTCGAGCAGGTCGTCGGCGTCGTGGCCGTGCGAACACCACAGATACCGGAAGCCGAAGTTCCGCTCGTACTCCTCGCCGGCGCGATAGATGGTTGCCATGACGGCGTCGTCCGGAACCCAGATCGAGCATTGCTCGAGGTGGGACGGCACGCTGTTCTTGCGCACGCCTACGGGTGGATGGCATTGCAGGGCGCGTTCGACGTCCTCGTCCGAGAGGTTGAGAATCGCGTCCTCGGCGCGCGAGAGGATCTCCGCGTGGTCGGCGAACGGACGTCCGTCGCTGACCCACCCGGCCCACGTCAGCGAGCAGCAGCACTCGAACAATGCGTGAACTGCCTTCTGCCGCGGTAGTTCGTTGAAGCGCTCCAACCCGATCGATTGATGTAGCAGCATGTGACCTCCCGGCCCGTTGTGCCTTCAGGCGCGCTCGACATGCCGCGCGGTAACCAGATGCGCGGCCACTTCGATAATCCGCCGCTTCACCTGGGAAAGGAAGGTTTGCTCACCGAGTTTTCAGGTTCTTAACGCGGCGTAACGAGCTGACCCACACGGTCTCCACCCGACAAGGTTCGCTGACGAAGCCGACTCAACCGGGCGCCGATGACCACAGGAGATGGCGAGCAATCTGTCCCGAAAAGAGGCCAATAACGTTGCGTCTGATGCAACTTCACGGAGATCGGTTGGCGATCCCGCCGTCTCCGAAAGGCGACCAGCGGCTTGACAGGGTCGGCTCTCGTTTGAGGCTCTCGGCGTCGGCCCCTGCAATGGGCAGGGAGTGTGTCTCGTTCGCTGGCAGTCGTGGAGGCTCCGCGCGAGTTCGCGGTTGGCTCGATTTTGTATCGGGCCGTAGATGTCATATCAAGAATCTATGAGGTCGAGGGTGGATACGGTGGGCGAGCGGAGGGGGATGTGGATCGTCGCCGCATTGTCGATACTTGCTCTGGCAGCACTCATCTGCGCGGTGGTGACGTTCAGCATTGCTGTGCAGTCGATCTCCGGTGGTATGGGTCCTGCTGTCGAAGCGAGGGTGCTGGACGTGGAGGACGGTGCCACGCTGGGCCGTTGTGTGCATCCGCGCACCTATACGGTGGGATGGGCGCAGGACGAGGTGGACCACATCGAATCGTTCGTCGAGTGCTCCAGCGCGCACGAATACGCTGTGGGGCAGACGGTCAGGTTGTGGCGGGGTTCGAGTGGTCACTTGGTCGGATCGAGTCCGACGCTGATCGTGGCTTTGAGCAGTTCGCTGTCATTGGCGACGGGAGCGTTGGCGGTTTTCTCCGGGCGGAAGGCAGTTCGGGCGTGGCCGGCTCGACGGAAGGGGCGTAGTGATGTGGGGACGTTGAACATGTGAGTCCGTATGGCGGCGGCGGTGGCAGGGAAACCGGAATTTCACGTAACCGTCCTCGCGGCTACGCCATTCGAACGCAAGTAGCTCGGCGATTCTTTTTGTGGGGCGACGCAAGCGCTCGCTGCCTCGGAAGTAGCTCGTAGACGTCACGATCTTCCACGGTTTATCTGCGCCGTTTGGTGTGTGAACGGCGAACTCTCCATGAGGTGCCGTGACTCACTCAGAGGTTTTCGTCCTGGACGACGGGTATTGATTGTTCGATGTAGTCGGCGTCGGGTGTCGCGTCGACGGCTGCGGGTACGCGGTCGTTTTCCATGGCGGTGGTCCTTACTGTGCGGTGTGTCCTTCTGGCTGTGCGGATTTCAGTGTTGTTTGCGCGTTGTCGCGGCGTAGTGCTGCGGTGCTGTCCTCGAGTTCGAGGACCCGCCTGATGCCGACGAGGTTGATGCCGTCGGCGATGGGGTGTTGCTCACCAGGCTCGCGGCGGGCACCCTCGAAGCTGCAGCGCCGGCCCCGCCGATCATGTTGCCTCGCTACTCGTATCGGGTTCCGGTGATGCGGCCTCGAGCCACTCAACGCTCCCCTCCGTTGCAATTGAAGTGAAGGAACACTGCGCGATTCGAATACTGCACGGCCCGTCGACCTCCCCGGTTGTCACTGATCCGGAGCAACAACGCATTCGAGGAGGCTTCAGATGATTGCTGGGGTGGGATTCGGTGGCTTCCATTGCCGTGGGAATGGCGGATAGCGCTCTCCTAGGTGACTCCATGCGAGCTCAAGCGGAACGCAGTTTTACTGACGCCTTGGTGAACACTTCGGCAGCCATGAAGCTCTTACGTCGACTGCTCAAAGGACTGGAGTTGTGCTGAGTGTGATGGTCACCGACAGACTGGCCAGCTACAGATTGGATGCCCGTATCTCTGTCAGCTGCTGAAACCGCAGGCGTCTATGTCACGCGAGCGATCCCTCGAGCAGATCGACGAGAGCATCGGTATGGGTTAGTTGCGGATGGTGCCCGGCACCCGGCAGCGAGATCAGCTTGATGTTCGGAAGTGACTCGAGCTGCGCAACCGCGGCCGGGTCGATTGGGTCTTTGCTTCCTGTGATGATGCGGACCGGGCCACTGAATCGCCTAAGCGCTTCTTGGAGTTCAGCACGCCACCGCTTCGATCCCGCACGGGCGAGATGCTCGGCCACGCTCTTGGAACTGCTTCGCTCGAGGTCACTGAGACTGGAAACGAGAGAATCCGCGCTCGCTTCTGATCCGGTCAGTTTGCGTGAGAGCCGTGCCGGGTCTGCGTGTCGCAAGTAGGCGCGTACGAGCGGCTTCAGTCTGGCCGAGGAACCCATCGGGGCCTGGAGGAAGAACGGTGCGATCAACGTGAGGGACTTCACCTGCGCCGGGAACCGGTCAGCCGCAACTACTGCAGCAGCCGCACCGATGGAGTGGCCGACGAGGTCAGCAGGTTCACCAGCTACTACCGCCGGCAGCCACTCATCCCAGTCCTGAACGCCGGCCCCGCTACTGAGGCCGAGGCCGGGCAAGTCGACGACCCGCCCCTCGATGCCGGCAGCTACCTCTGCCCACGTGTCCGCGTTCACGGGCATGCCGGGAAGAATCACCCGACTCGATCCTGGTACGCCGAGCTCAAATGTCCTCAGGCCGCCGACGTCGACGAATCGACGGTCGGCGGACATGACGGCACCAAACCGATGCGCTGCCAGGTAGTCGGCCCACCGTTCGAGGGACACCAGCACGTCGGGCATCAGGATCCCGTGTCTGTCGGCGAACTCGACGGCGGACTCTGTCGGATAGCGGTCGGCGGACATGAAGGTGAGGGTCTCGGGATCGGCCTTGGTGATCTGCTGCGGGAGCCGCTTGATGACGCCGATCGGAATCCTGACCCGCGGGACCTTCGCACCGAGATGCCGACCGACGTGTGTGAGCAGGTCCGCTAGCGGTGGGGTGTCGTCGTGGAGAACCCAGTAGGCCATGCCCTCAGCAGCGGGATCGACCGCAGCTGCCGTCATGAAGGCCGCCAGATAGTCGACCGTGACGATCGGGAGAAACGTCGATTCGTTTCCAGGCAACGCTGCTGCGGTGCCGTTCCAAATCTGCTCGACTGTGCTGGCCAGCCCGATGTGCTGGTCGGATTCCCCGGTGGCGCTGTCGCCGATCACGCTGGACGGATTGACAATGGTCCAGGGAACTCCGTGCTTGAGGGCTCGGGCCTGGAAGATTGCGTCGGATTCCACTTTTGACGCTTCGTAGGCGCCAAGGTCCTTGTAAACCGCGGTGCGGTGATCGTCGGGCCATGGAACCGTTGTGGGGTCTTGTCCGCCGACGCGGTAGCCCGACACGTGGATCACGCGCTGCAGGTTGGGGAGGTCCTTGGCGAAGTCGATCAGCTTCTCGACGATGCCGACGTTCGCGCTGCGTGCCTCCTGGGCGGTCATTCCGAATCGGTAGGACCCGGCGCAGTTGTGGATCTCTGTGATGAAAGGGAACGCCGATGGGCCACCCGCGACGATTTCAGGAGCGTCGAAGTCGACGATCGTCGTGCTGATGCTCCGCGTCAGGCCATGCTCTCTGACCCATCGCTCGACACGGGCCCCGGACTCGGCGGTCCGAACTGCCGCCGTGACGTTCGTACCAGCCTCGGCGAGGGTCAGGACGAGGTGCCGACCGACCAGACCTGAGGCCCCGAAGACCAGGGCGTGACGGGAGACGTCGCGTGGAGTCATCGCGTTCCGCCAACGGTCTGGCAGCGCTGGTTGATGAGCTCCGCAACGATGTCAGCGGCCGAAATCAGGGGTTGCGTGTTTTGCGTAGCGCGAGAGACGATGACCGCCCCCTCGATCGTCGACACAACAACGGTCGCCAGGGATCGGGCCTCGTCGGGGACAACGCCGCTGGCCTCGAGAAACGCGGTTGTCAGGGCGATCCACGACTCAAAGGCAGCGGCGCACGCCTGCCGCAGACGCTCGTTCTCCGCGCCCATCTCCAGGGTGACGACAGAGACCGGGCAACCCCGCCGGAAGTTGCTCTCGCTGACGATGGTCGTCAGGGCCTCGATCGCGGCGCGTGCTGCCTCGGCCGCATCGACCCGGGAAATCGCGGCCTCTGCAATCAGCGTCCCGAATGCCTTCGTGGCGAGCTCAATCGCTGCGACGCCCAGGCCTTCCTTCCCGTCGGGGAAGTGGAAGTAGATCGACCCTTTCGGCGCTGCGGCGTGTTCGATCACGGCGTTCAGGCCCGTGCCGCTGTAGCCGCTGGTCTGGATGAGCTCGAGCATGGATTCTGCGAGCCGTGCCCTTGTCAGGTCTCCTTTGGATGCCATGAGCCAACAATAGACCGGTCTACATATTATTTTCAACCGAGAGAATCCGTCTACCAACCAGTCTCGTCGTGATCGACATGCGTGTGACCGCCGACGCCATCATCGGAGTGCCGGCGACCTAGGATCCGGCCAAGGCTTCGGGTCAGGTCCGCTTGCGGGTCGCGATCTCGTCGGAGAGCTGCTGAACGTGGGCGGCGTCCGCGTCCCGGGCAAGGGCGACGTAGTGGTCCATGACGGCCGGCCGGTAGCGCACGGGCAACGTCTGTCCTGGGGCGAGTCGTGTCAGCTCGGTGATCGTGAGGTCTTCGTCTGCGATACCGCGGAACAAGATGCCGTCGGAGGTCTCCACGTCGAACATCAGGACCACGCGTGGATTGCTGTTGACCTCCCGCCAGTCGACGAGAACGCCGAGCGCAAGCACCCCCGTCCGCAGTTCCGCATTGCGCTTGCGTGCATCACTGCTCATGAGCGGGTTCGGGGCGACGCCCGGAAAGTCGGGTCCGACGCCGAGTGATTCCCGACTCAGGTCAGGCCTGAGCTTCGACATCACATCGTCGAGCGTCATCTTTGAATCGTTGCGCTTCTTTTTCCAACCGAACATCCTGACCCCTCCATCACAGCGGCGCCGGAATCTCGGCCTGGAGCTTCGCTCTGATCGCGATTGTATGTCGCGGTCATTCTCGATCTCCGTCGCATCGTCCCGTCCACCTGCGGGTCGAAAGGCCTTTCAATCTGCACTCGCGCGTGCGGACAGACTTTTCGCTCACCAGTTGCACGCCAGTCCCTCTTGCCGGTGCAATTTCCGTTGTCAGAAGGCGAAATCCATGAAGGGGACCGAGATTGGCCCCCAGACACGAATGGAAGGTCGCCATGACGAACGACGCCCCTCACCATCGCGCCCGCATTGGTCGCCTGCCACCTCGGCCACCACAGCCCTGGATGCAGCGATGTTCGACAGCAATCGCGAGCGGGCTTGTGAGCGGTTAGTGGGAGTGGGCGTCAACCGACGTGGACGTGTGGCCGGCGGGACTGGTCGGGTTCGGCGCGGCGGAGGACCTCACGGGTCACGGGAGCGGTTTCGCCCTCACCGATGAACAGGAAGCGGAGCAGGTACATGATCGGGTTTCCCTCCGTCCACTCGAAGTAGACGTCGGGAATCACGCCGGTGATGTCTCTCGTCCGCAGGAGAACCGCCGCAATGGTGTTGGGGACGGCCGGGCTGTCGACCCAGAGAATCCGGTGCTCACCGCGCTGTCGGCCGTGGACGAGGAGGTCGGTGCTGAATTCGGAGGAGTCTGTGACGTTGACTTCGATGAAGATGATCGACTCCGCCTCCGGGATGTTGCTTTCGGCGCGCTGCTGCGATTCCTTCTGCCGATACTCGTCCTCGTCGAGACGGTCGACGTCGTGCGCCACCATCGCGAGGTAACCCTTCTCGGCTGCCTCGGCGATGAATTGCAGCGCGGTCTCGTCGAATTCGACGGAGGTTGCCCGTAGTTCGAAGGCTCGCGAGATCCGGGAAAGGAAGGACACCACCATGATCGCGGCGATGAAGAACGACGCCACTTTCACACCGTCTGGACGTTCGAAGATGTTCGCGATCGTCGTGTAGACGAACAAAACTGCGACAAAACTGAACCCCACGAACAGTTTTCGCTGACCGTGCTTACGAGCGGACAGTGCAACGGCGACGGTCGCCGACGAGATGAGCACGAGGACACCGGTTGCGTACGCGGAACTCTGAGCGTCGACACCGGCGTCGAAGTAGATCGTGACAGTGATGGCGATGACGCTGAACACGAGGACCAGCGGACGCACGGCGCGGGCCCACGACGGCGCCATGCCGTAGCGGGGGAGATACCTTGGAACAAGATTGAGCAACCCTGCCATTGCCGATGCACCGGCAAACCAAAGGATCAGGATCGTGCTGAGATCGTAGACGGTTCCGAAGATCTCACCCAGATAGTCGTGGGCGAGAAAGGCAAGCGCGCGACCGTTGGCAGCGCCTCCGGGTTGGAACTCGTTTTCTGGGATCAGGATGGTGGTGACCAGGCTCGACGTCAGCAGGAATCCGCTCATGATCAGCGCCGCCGTGGTGAGCAGGCGCCGCGCACCTTTGATGCGGCCACGTGGATTCTGTTCGGTGTCGTGCGGATCGCCCTTGATCTGCGGCATGACCGCGACGCCGGTTTCGAAGCCGGACAGACCGAGAGCCAACTTCGGGAAGACGATCAGCGCGATCAGGATCATCATCGCCGGGTTTCCGTGCTCGGTGGTCATGGCGCGCGTCCAGTCGGTGACCAACGACGGCGCGGTCGCGATGTGCCACAGACCTACGGAGATGACCACCACGTTCAAGGCGAGATAGACGGCGACCAATCCGACCGCGATACCGATCGCTTCGGTGAATCCGCGGAGGAAGACCGCAGCGAGGAGCGCGAGCAGAACCAGGGTGACGGCGACGGTGTGTCCGGAGAGAAAGGTTGGAGCAAAAGGGTTCTCGACGAGGTGCGCCGTGGCATCGGCAGCCGAGAGCGTCATAGTGATGAGGAAATCGGTGGCCGCGAAGCCGAGAAGCACGAGAACGAAGATCTTGCCGCGCCACTTGGGCAGCAGCTTCTCGAGCATGGCGATCGAACCCTCGCCGTGCGGACTCTCGCGAGCCACTCGCCGGTAGACCGGTAGAGCGCCGAAGAGTGTCAGCAGGATCAATACGACTGTCGCGATGGGAGCCAACGTGCCGGCCGCCAGTGCCGCGATACCGGGTTGGTAACCGAGAGTGGAGAAGTAATCGACACCCGTCAGGCACATCACCTTCCACCACGGGTGGCGCTTCTCCTTCTTCGGCGCCATCCGGTGTGGCCCCAGATGTCCGGCTGGTTCCTCGGTGATGTCCGCGAGCAGCCAGGCCTCGGTGCGTTGTTTCACAGACGGAGCCGTGTTGTCGGCCGGGACCTCGTTGTCGGCTGCGGTCACCACGGCGTCACGGCTTCAGATAAACATCGTTGAGCGTGACAGTCCGCAGGTTTCGGCTCCGGATGATGTCCACCAGTTGCGGATACACGTGGGTCACGGGCAGATAGTTGAGGTGCCCGATCACGATGGCCCCCGGATTGAAGTACTGGTTCGCCATTTGGAGGATGTACTCCTCGGTGATCAACGAAGAATCCGACAGTGATCCGTACCAGAGGGTGGGCACGGTGTAGCCGACGCTCGCGGCCACGGAATCGACTGTCGCGTTGTGCCTTCCATACGGCGGCCGAAAGTACGGCGCCGCGTCCACGCCGTAGGTGTTGCGCAGGAACGTGCCGTTCTTCGTCAGCTCGTCTGCGATCTGCTGCTTCGGCACGGACGTCAGATCCGGGTGCGAGTAGGTGTGATTGCCGAGCTGAATTTGTCCGCTCTCGACCAGCGGTCTGAGAAGTCCGGCGTTTTCGGTCCACGAGTTGTATTGCCCGTTGACGAAGTACGTCAAACGGATGCCGGTGTCTTTTGCGAACTGTGTGTAGAGGCGCACGACTTCGGAGCTGGCTCCGTCGTCAACCGTCAGGGCAAACAGATCCCCACCGCCGGGTAACGCGGTCAACGATCCGCCGGCGGGCAGCGGCACCCGGGCAGACGGCGGTGGAGGCGGCAACAAGGCAGGCGGGAGATCCGGGACAGGGACGGGGTCGGTTGGTTCGTCGGCTGCAGCGATTGCCGTCCCGACCGAACGTGACGAACAAGCGGTTCCCATGGTCACCGCGGCGGTTCCGGTCAGAGTTGCTGCTGCGAGGGCACTGAGGAAGCGTCGGCGGTCCACAGGGCGGAGCCTAGAGCAGATTTGCCCTATTCGGACTTCATTCTCAGCGTTTTTTCAGCCAATGACCAGCCGTGTCCGGTATCGACAGGTTCTACTCAGGAACGCTGGATAGCGTGTCGGCCGTGGAACCGCGACCTCGACACTCGGCAACCAGACACAGGCGTAGGCGTCAACCGCAGCGGTCGACGCTCTCGGTGGGGCGCAAGCTGGCGGCGGCGTCCCTGTCGACGACGATTCTGGTGGGCGTCGGAATCGGCTGGTACGTGCAGTCGGATCTCACGTCGGGGCTGTATCGATCGGACGCGCTCTCCGCCCTCGGTGACGACGCCGGCAGTTCGCTCGACGGGGATACCAACATCTTGTTGATCGGGCTCGACAGTCGTAAAGCGATGGACGGCAGCGACCTGCCGGCTGAGTTCGTCACCGACAAGCTGCATGCGGGGGACAGTGATGTGGGTGGATACAACACGAACACGCTTATCCTGCTCCATGTTCCGGGCGATGGCGGCAAGGCCAGTGCAGTGGCGATCCCACGCGACGACTACGTCGCGGTACCCGGCTACGGAATGGCCAAGATCAAGGAAGCGTACGGAATGGCGAAGGCTGATGCGGACGCCAAACTCATAGCGGACGGTGTGACGGATCCTGCTGCACGAGAGCAACAAGCGCGTGAAGTCGGAAGACGGTCGACACTGACCACCGTGCAGAATCTGCTCAAGGTTCCGATCGATCACTTTGCCGAAGTGAACCTGATGGGCTTCTACGACGTCGTCTCGGCTATCGGCCCCGTTCAGGTGTGCCTCAACAATCCGGTGCAGGATGACTTCTCGGGCGCCAACTTCCCGGCCGGAGTTCAGACTCTCGATCCGTCACAGGCACTTTCGTTTGTCCGTCAACGCCACGGCCTGGACAACGGGGACTTGGATCGCACCCACCGGCAGCAGGCTTTCATCAGCGCGGTGATCGCCAACTTGAAGGGCTCCGGCGTCATCGGAAACATTCCGAAGATGACGGCACTGGCCGACGTGGTGAAGAAGGACGTGGTGATCGATTCTGCCATGGATCCCGTCCGATTCGCTTCTCAGGCAAGCGCTCTCGCAGGTGGGAACATCGACTTCTACACCCTGCCCATCGAGGGATACGAGACCGTCGACGGCCAGGACGTCAACATGGTCGATCCGGCGCGTCTGCGTAGTGAAGTGTCGCGGATCTTCGCGGGAGGTGACTCGGCATCTGCACCTGCGATGGACACTGCTGTCTCGACCGGGAACGAAGTTGTGGACATCCGCAACGGAACCGCGACGGACGGGTTGGGTGCCGCGTTGGCAGCGGCGATGAAAGCGTCGGGAGTCGAAGTCGGAGAGGTGAGCACCGCAGCTGCGACGGCAAAGTCGGTGGTCAGCTATGGAGTCGGCGCCAAAGCCGTCGCAGAGGCGCTGGCCGAGCAGTTGGGCGTGGCCGCAGTGCCTAACGAGCAGGCAGCGGCCGAATCAGTGTCTGTACTGATCGGTGAGGACAATGCGCAGACCGTGTTCTCGGCCGCTCCGGCGCAGTCGGACTCGTCGGTATCCGCCGGCACCGTTCCCGATACGGGAGCGCAGGGATCACCCATCCGGGCCGACGCGAATGGCGGCATTCCCTGTGTGGACTGACTCTCAGGTAATTCGCACCAAACTCACGCTGACTTCTTCGATCTGCGGGTCTACATTGGAGAAGTCGAACTCAGTCGGGTACTTCACCTTTGGGGTACCTGACTGAGATTGCGTAGTTGAAAGGATTACCGACATGGCTACAACAGCAGCGGTACAGAATCCGACACGCTCACGTGCCAGGACCATGTCCTTGTCCGAGTACGTGGCCGAGCATCCGGCGCAGCGCGTTTTCCCACCGACCAGTGAGCGGGCGGCCAGGATGGCGATGCTCATCATGTTCGCCCTGATGGCCGTCACCCTCGTCGTACTGGTACTTGACGAGGCAGGAATCTTCGGATGAAGGCAGCGGTCTTCGGCTGAGCCCGACCTTTAGTTACTCTTGAGTAATGACTGAACAGAAGAGCTGGAATGCGTTCACCGTCGAGCGCGAAGACAACATCGCCCAGGTGACGCTGATCGGGCCGAGCAAGGGCAACGCGATGGGGCCGGATTTCTGGAGTGAACTCCCCGAAATCTTCGCCGACCTCGACGCCGACCCCGAGGTGCGTGCAATCGTCATCGCCGGTTCCGGCAAGCACTTCTCGTTCGGACTGGACCTGCCGGCGATGAGCGGTGAATTCGGTGCCGTCCTCGCGGACAAGGCTCAGGCAGGCCCGCGCACCAAGTTCCACGACATGATCAAGCGCATGCAGTCGGGCATCAATGCCGTCGCAGACTGCCGCAAGCCCGTCGTTGCAGCTGTTCAGGGCTGGTGCATCGGCGGCGGCGTCGACCTGATCACGGCGGCGGACATCCGCTACGCAAGTGCCGATGCCAAGTTCAGCATCCGAGAGGTCAAGGTCGCGATCGTCGCAGACATGGGCAGTCTCGCACGTCTGCCCGCGATCATCGGCGACGGACACCTGCGTGAGTTGGCTCTGACCGGCAAGGACATCGACGCAGCGCGCGCCGAGAAGATCGGCCTCGTCAACGACGTTTTCGACGATGCCGACGCGGTACTGGCAGCGGCGCGCGCGACCGCCAAGGAGATTGCGCTCAACCCGCCGCTCGTCGTCCACGGGATCAAGGACGTGCTCGATCACACCCGCAGCGCGAGCGTGAACGACAGCCTTCGCTACGTCGCAGCCTGGAACGCGGCGTTCCTGCCTTCGCAGGATCTGACCGAGGCCATCACCGCCGTCTTCCAGAAGCGCCCGCCAGTCTTCCAGGGTGAGTAGGAACTGCAAGGGTGAGTAGGAACTGCAAGGGCGAGTAAAAACAGCACAAAAATCCCCGCACATCTTCCGATGTGCGGGGATTTTCGTTAGGCCTGAGAACTCGAGCTCAGTGACCGCCGTTGGCAGCGAGACGCTTGATCGAAGCCTCGATCTCGGCCTCTGCGTCGGCGCGGCCGACCCAGTTGGCTGCCTCGACGTGCTTGTTCGGCTCGAGGTCCTTGTAGTGGACGAAAAAGTGCTTGATCGCATCGAGCTCGAACTGTGAGATGTCACCCAGATCCTGGATGTGATCCCAGCGGGGGTCACCGGCCGGAACGCAGAGGACCTTGTCGTCTCCGCCGGCCTCGTCGACCATCTTGAACATCGCGACTGCGCGAGCCTCGACGATGACGCCGGGGAAGACCGACTCGGGGAGCAGGACCATGGCGTCGAGCGGATCGCCGTCCTCACCCAGGGTGTTTTCGATGAAGCCGTAGTCGGCCGGGTAGCCGAAAGCTGTGTAGAGGTAGCGATCGAGTTTGACGCGACCGGTTACGTGGTCGACCTCGTACTTGTTGCGCTGACCCTTGGGGATCTCGATGGTGACGTCGAACTCCACGCCGATTCCTCGCTGTCGTGTCGGTAATGATTCGTCGGAAGGATATCGGGTCAAGGATAAGGTTGCCTGACCACCCAGTAGGCAGAGCACAGACGGAGGGGCGTTGGCGGGCCAAGGAAAGAAGAAGATCGGCTCGTTGGAAGAGAGTCGACGGCGTAACTTCCGCATCCTTCTGGCGGTCGGTGCAGTGGTTGTACTGGCCGTCGCCGGAGTTGTCGTCGTGAAACTCGGTACGTCGAACGACACTGCCGGCAGTGCGACCGTGACTACGTCGCCGCAGCCTGCGCTCGTGACGCCGTCACCTCAGGTGGTGCCCGTCCCGACGGACGCACCGATCCCGAGCGCGGCGGGAATCGCCGCGGCGATCGGCCCGGCTGTGGCCAACCCGGATCTGGGGAAGTTCACCGGAGTTGTCGCTGATGCGCTCACCGGAAACATTCTGTGGAGCACGGACCCGTCGACGCCGATGACGCCTGCGTCCACGACGAAGGTGCTGACCGCATCGGCGGCACTGCTGAAGTTGCCGCTCGACCACCGGCTGTCCACGACGGTGGTTCCCGGAGCGAGCCCCGGGCAGGTCGTTCTGGTCGGCGGTGGTGACCCGACGCTGACGGCCACGCCGAAGGGGCAGAGCGGGTATTACGCCAATGCTGCTCACATCGCGGATCTCGTCGACCAGATCAAGGCTGCCGGTACGCCGGTGACCAGCGTCGTGGTGGACTCGAGCTTGTTCAAGGGCGACAACATGGCCACCGGCTGGTTCCCCGCGGACATCGCGGCCGGCTACATCACCCCGATCGAATCGGTGATGATCGAAGGTGGTCGGTACGACGGCACTCAAGACGAGTCGCCGCGTTCGGAAACTCCCGCGTTGGACGCGGGCAAGGTGCTCGCTCAGGCGCTCGGTGTCGATCCCGCCAACGTGAGTCTCGGCGCGGCGCCTGCCGGTGCCAAGCCGATCGCCACCGTGCAGTCGGCGCCGCTGAGCGACCGGCTGCTGCAGATGATGGAACATTCCGACAACGTGCTCGCCGAGACCATCGGGCGTGAGGTCGCAATTGCCTCCGGAATAGAAGCCTCGTTCACCGGAGCAGTCGACGCGACCGGCAAGACCCTGCAGGCGGCCGGGTTCGACTGCACCGGAGTTTCGCTGCACGATTCCAGCGGACTGTCCGTCGACGATCTCATTCCCGCTCAGGTACTCGATCGCGTCATGACGGCTGCGGCCGGTGACGGTGATCCGAAACTGCGCCCCCTGCTGGACTACCTTCCGGTGGCCGGCGGAACAGGAAGTTTGTCCGACCGCTACGCGTCCGGAAACCGAACCGGTGCGGGTTGGGTGCGAGCCAAGACGGGAACTCTCTCAACGGCCAGCGCGTTGTCAGGGTTCGTGGTCGATCAGAACGGGCGAGTGCTCACCTTCGCACTGATGTCCAATGACCGGCCGCCAGAAGTGAGCCGTCCTGCCCTGGACGCGATTGCCGGAGCATTGAGGAATTGCGGGTGCCAATAGTGGCCGAAAAGACTCCACAAGATGATGACGCCTCGGCTCCGCTCGGTGGTGCCGTCGACTGGAGTCTTGCCGCCAAAGCCGGGATAAAACTGGCGCGCGGCGGCCCCGCGATGTCTCGCTACACGGCCGAGACGGCAACCGCAGAACTCGCCGAAGCGTCCGAGCGCGCAGAACTGCCAGTTCGTGAAGTGACCGGGCTGGCCGACGGTCTACCGGTCCCGGCTGCTGACGTGCTTGACCGGGCCGGGTGGATCACGGCGGCCTCGCGGTCGATGGCACATCTCACCGGCGCCGACCCTGACGGCAGTGGCAATCTCATCGTCGGAAAGCCGGCGGGCCTGCAGGCCGGCGCCATGCTGGCGTACCTGTCTTCGGCGATCCTCGGGCAGTACGACCCGTTCACCGGCGAGCACGGCACCCTGCTTCTGGTCACACCGAACATCGTCTCCGTCGAACGGTCCCTTCGGCTGAACCCGAGTGACTTCCGGTTGTGGGTCTGCCTGCACGAGGTCACGCACCGGGTTCAGTTCTCGTCCTCGCCGTGGCTAGCGGAGTACATGAAGGAATCCGTCGAAACGCTTGGTGCGACGGTGGACGAGTCGATGACCGACGTTGTCGGGCGCCTTGCTGCAGAGCTGCGCTCGCGGAAGGAACCCGACTCCAGTGACGGTGCGACGGCGGGCGGCATCATCGGGCTGCTGCGCGCCTCGCAGGCGGAACCCCAGCGTGACGCGCTGGATCGGATGCTCGTACTCGGCACTCTCCTGGAAGGGCATGCAGACCACGTGATGGACGCCGTCGGCCCCGCAGTGGTGCCGTCGGTGGCAACTATCCGCGCGGCCTTCGACAAGCGTCGGCAGCGCAAGTCCAACCCCGTGCAGCGGATCATCAAGATGCTTCTCGGCATGGACGCCAAGATGGCGCAGTACGTGCGTGGCAAGGCCTTCGTCGACGCGGTAGTTCTCAAGGTCGGCATGGAGCAGTTCAACACCATCTGGACCGGGCCCGAGACCTTGCCGTTGCTCGACGAGATCGACAATCCCGACGCGTGGGTAAAGCGCGTTCTCGGCTAGATGCTGCTGCCTGAGACGCCTGCCCTCCTGGCGCTGCGACAGGCCGTGCGGGCATGGACGGTCGCATTCGAGCCACGACGCCGTGTGGTCGTCGCCCTGTCCGGGGGCACCGATTCATTGGCGTTGACCGCAGCAGCGGTGGCGGAAACCGATTCTGTCGACGCGTTGATCGTGGACCATCGGCTACAAGATGGTTCTGATGCCGTCGCGCGCTCGGCCGCAGACCAGGCGCTGGCGCTGGGTTGCCGGACCGCGACGGTGCTGACCGTCGACGTAGCCGAAGGTGGGAGTCTCGAAGCCGCTGCGCGTGAGGCTCGGTACAGCGCTCTGCGCGACGCCAGGACTGACCTCCCGGTTCTGCTCGGACACACGCTCGACGATCAAGCCGAGACCGTCCTTCTCGGACTGTCCCGCGGGTCCGGTGGGCGATCGATTCAGGGTATGGCTGCATTCGACGCCCCCTGGGGACGGCCGCTACTCGGCATCCGTCGGTCGGTGACCAGGGCGGCCTGCGTCGACCTGGGCATCACGCCGTGGGAGGACCCGCACAACAACAATCCCGAGTTCACTCGCGTGCGTCTGCGGCACGAGGCGTTGCCGCTGCTCGAAGAAATTCTCGGCGGGGGAGTTGCCGAGGCGTTGGCCCGAACCGCGACGCAGTTGCGTGAGGACGGTGAGGCGCTCGACGAGTACGCCGAGGCCCTACTCCTACGGGTTGTCGTCGACGGGGAAGTGGAAGTGGACACACTTGCCGAAGCGCCCACCGCAATCCGTCGACGCGCTCTGCGCGCCTGGCTGCTGCAGGGCGGCGCAAAAGCATTGACGGACAAACAGTTACGGGCGGTCGACGCCCTGGTGACCGACTGGCGGGGGCAAGGCGGCGTCGCGATCGGGGGCGGAACACCGGAGGCGAGGTTGGTGGCGGCCCGGCGACGTGGCAGGCTGATCCTCGGATTCGAAGACCGACGAAGGGTTTGACGCGTGTACGAGGGCGACATCGCATCGGTACTGATCTCCGAAGAACAGATCCGTGCACGAACGGCGGAACTGGCTGAGGACATCGCCAAGCGTTACCCGGCAGGCGCCCCCGAAGGGGATCTCCTGCTGATCGGCGTCCTCAAGGGAGCGGTCTTCTTCATGACCGACTTCGCCCGCGCGCTGCCGATCCCGTCGCAGATGGAATTCATGGCCGTGAGCTCCTACGGATCCTCGACCTCGTCTTCGGGCGTCGTCCGCATCCTCAAGGACCTCGACAAGGACATCGCCGGTCGCCACGTGCTGATCGTCGAGGACATCATCGACTCCGGTCTCACGCTGTCGTGGCTGATGCGCAACCTCAAGACACGTAATCCCGCTTCGCTCGAGGTCGTCACCCTGCTCCGTAAGCCGGATGCGGTCAAGATCGACGTCGACGTCCGCGACGTGGGCTTCGACATCCCCAACGAGTTCGTCGTCGGTTACGGCCTCGACTACGCCGAGCGGTACCGCGATCTGCCGTACATCGGCACCCTGGACCCCGAGGTCTACGGCGGCTGAGCCTGCTCGCCGGTTAGAACTCTTCACATTTCGGCACCTCTGCATCAGTCCGCCGAACGGACGACAGACAGGTCTCCGAGGCGTCGCTAGATTCACGGAATGCGCTATCGACGGCTTATTCGGTGACCCTTCCGCCACCACCGCCACCGCCACCACCGCCCCCGCCTGGTGGGGAGCAGCAGTACTGGAGTGCCCAACCGCAGGGCGTTCTGTACCAACCTCCGACCACAAACGGCCTCGCAATTGCCGCCCTGGTCGGGGCGCTCGTGCTGGCGCCGGTCGGCATTGTGCTCGGCCACATTTCGCTGGCGCAGATCAAACGAACCGGTGAGCAGGGGCGAGGACTTGCAATCGCCGGTCTGGTCATCGGCTACATCTTCACCGCGCTTCTGGTGCTGTCGATCGTGTGGATGTTTCTCATTGCCAATGCAGTCACCCGCGCGTTCGACGACTACGACAGCGCGTCTTCTCTCTACTACACATCTGAATCGTCGAGTACGACTTATCCGACGTATGCGACCACCACATCCCGGACGGTGGCGCCGACGTACAGCGGAAGCGACACGGCGTCGGTCATCGCCAATGCCTCGGTAGGTGACTGCGTCGTACGAAGGCTCGGGGCAGACAAGGGCGACGGGACCAGCGAGACATACGTCAGTCCGGTCTCATGCAGCTCGAGCAGCGCCACTCACCGGGTAGTCAGCCGCGGCACGTCCACATCTTCGTGCACCGCCGATTGGGTTCGCAAAGAGAGTCCTGTCGTAGTGCTTTGCCTAGCGGACGAATGATCGACAGAGGGAGACACAACCGATGACGTTGCCGCCCCCGCCCCCACCTCCCCCACCACCCCCACCTTCACCACCGCAGGCTCTGGTTGCCGGACATCCTCCGCCCTCTCGATCTCGTGGCCGAGGATGGATTGTTGCCGTTGCAGCCCTTACCGCCGTCGCGGCCCTCGCCGCAGGCGCCGTCACCGTTGTCACGATTCTCCGGTCGGGAGACACCGATGGACCGGTGGCAGGCCAGCTGGTCAACACTTACCCGACGCAGCCGACGCCAGGGTGGTCGTTGGACGTTGACGAGGTTCTGCCGGGCGGAAGATTTCTGTGGCCGGATTCGCTCGGTGCGAGCTATGGAACGGCGAGATTCATCGACGTGGGACAGACTCTGATCACTACGGTCGGTCCACAGCAGGGCCAGCAGTCCCAACTTGTTGCAGTCGACGCCGAGAGCGGATCCATTCGATGGCAAACGCCGGTCGCCGGCACGGTGTCGTGTGCGACCACCGCGATCGATGCAGCCCTACCTTGTGTCGTCAGGAACCCTGGTGGAACAGCTCGAGTCGTTTCCTTCTCGCTCGACTCGGGGGCGATTCGTTCGAGTGTCGACACCGATACGGCCACCTTGGTCGAGGTTTCCGACGGAGCGGTCTTCACTGTCGGCGGTAGCCAGTCCGGGCTGGTGATTTCGCGCGGAACCCCCACTGACCTCGATGCGGCGTGGACAACGACAACTCCACCGGAAACCGACTGCGTCGGATCCGGCGATTCGCATTCTTTCGAGATCGTCGACGGCATCGTCTATTACTCGAGCATCGGATCTACGGCGCTCAACGCGGTCGATGGCGCACTGCTTTCGAATCCGAATCTGGGTGGCTACGAGGCACTTCCAGGACAAGGTTTTGCCGGCGTCCTCTGTGCGATGCCATTTGCGTCGGACGGATACTCCAGCATCGTGTCCGACCGTGACGGTGCCGAGAGATTTAGAGTTGACGAAGACGCACCGGCATCACCGTGGCTTGTCTCGGCATCGAAATCTCGTCCGTACATCGGCTCGCGCGGTGCCTACGACATGAACGACGGCACCGAGCTGTGGTCGGTCATCGGCGGAGACCACTTCTCGCTACGCCGGATCGTCGGCGACATCGTGTTGGGCAACGACTCGGACACGCTCTCGGCCTACCGAATCGACACCGGGGAACAGTTGTGGTCGACCAAGATCGGCGACTACTTCTCTTACTCGGTCTCGGACGGTGAGCGAATTCTCGTCCATCCTAACGACGGCAGGGTGCTCGCCGTCGAACTCGACGACGGCTCTGTCAGTTGGTCCCTCGATTCCCACACCAACCACTGGTCTTGGTCGAAGGCCCACGACGGACTCGCCTCGATCTCCAATGACAGATTCCTCTACTACCCACCGACCGGCGGACCGTCAGGAGCACCGGGCAGGCTGCCCGCTGTCCCTGAATTCGACGGAGGCAACGAGTACGTCACGAAATGCGGCCGGACACCGACCCTGACGCCGGTTGAATACCGCACGCAGGCAGAGGGTCTCGTCGTTCTAATGGAAATGAAAGCATCATGTCCCGGCGGAGACATCGTCTCCACCGACGCGCTTCGTGTATCGATCACCGACACCGGCCAGAGCGTTGCATCGGCGGTGTTCGACTTCTCCGATGCGCCGATCTATCTTCCCCGAACCGATGGGACGAACACGACGAACTCGATCCAGCGCGAGTTCCTGTACGACCTCGGTAGCTTCTGGAGGCTGCCGAACACTCTCGGTGAGTCTTCGAGTCTGACCAATTCGAGAGCGTCAGGTGCTCAACTCGTCGAATGCGAGGACGAGGGGACGAGTGATACCAGCCTGACATCCGGGCCGGCATCGCGAAGTGACACCAATACGCCGATCCGACCCACACGTAGCGCGCAGCCGACAACGGGCGACGTCGAATCTGCGAGTCTCGACGCCCTCCGGGCTCAGGCCGACGCCGATCGCCCCTTTGTGATCGGTGACCTCGCGAACAGGTGGGTGGCTCAGATCTCCTCCAAGCGGGTCGGACTCGATGCGGCGGATATCAATGGCGCTCAGGTGCATTGGACTGCTGCCCAGATCCTGCGACAGCATCTCGAACTTCGTCTCATGTATCCGGAGGTGCGTCTGCTCTGGAGTGACGAATGGCGGACCTTCGATCTCCGGGGTTGGTGGATAACCGTCGCAGGCTTGACGTTTGCGGATGCGGATGCGGCCAACGGGTGGTGCGATTCGAAGCGGATTGCCAACGATCAATGCTTCGCCAAGATCGTCAGCAACGATCGCGATTCGTCGGGGACCACTAAATATCGGCGATAGTGCCTGACCCGTTCGGCGCACTTCCCACATCTGAGGAGCTTGGCGAATGACCGAAGACAACTCGCGTCAACCCGGTGAACCATCAATAAGCGGTTCGCCCCTGTCGCACGGCATGTATTCACCGCCACAGAGCTATTCACCGACGCGATCTGCGTTCGTGGATATTCGGATCGGTGACTACACCCGCGACGGGACAGCCGCGGCACTGCTGTTCGTGTCGCTCTTCTTACCGTGGAGTGCGACCGTCGGAATAGCCCGCGTCGGTTCGAGTGCTCTTGTGCTGCTTCTGGTTCTGCCGACACTGCTGTCGCTGGCGTCGCTGTTACTGCCGTACGTGGCGCGACTCGGAATGCTCGGGCCGAATTGGAATGTCGGGCAGATACGTGTGCTGCGTCTGGTGGCCAACGGACCCCTCATTGCCACTGTTGTGGGTCTTGTCGTCTACGACGTCATTCGTGGAATGTTCCGATTCAGTGAGAGTTCGAGTATTTTCACCGGCAACGGGGTTGGCGCTGGAGCGTGGTTCGGGCTTGCCGGCGCCCTGCTCGCAGCTCAACCGCGCGCGGCCGAAATTCGCATCGACCCTCGAACCGCGCCGCGATGGTTGGCGTTGGTGAAGCCGCTTGTGTTTGTGGCTTGGGGGTCGTCAGTGGCCTCGGCGCTACTCGCGCTGATCTACATCCTGGTCTCCGTCAGTCGCTACCGATATTACGACGGGCCGCAGACATTCGAGAGCCTGATCGTTCTCTTCGTGTCGTCGGCCGTTCCGATCGTCGTGGTGGGTGTTGCGGCAGTCGGTCTCGCCAGACGGTTTGCGTCCTGGCGCCTCACCATCGCCGCGCTCGGCATCGCTCTCCTCGCAGCCGGATTACTCCACTCGATCAGCGAGGGCACAAGTGTCGAGCTGTTCCACACGGTCACGGCTAGTCCCTACTACGGCATCACGTTCTTGATTGCCGCAGCCGCAATTACATTCATTCCATTCGGTGTTGCGTCCGTCGGCGACGGGACGCACCCCGGATACGTCTGGCTCGCAGCGGCACGAAACGGCATGCTGTTGATCGCGGTGTGGAGCTTCGGTGTTGGATTCTCTCAGATCGCAATGGCAGCAACGCAATTTGGCATCGTGCCGTGGGGAGATGCGTTAGTGCTCGCTGTTCTCGCGATACTCTTCGGGATTCTTGCCGTTGTCGGAGTCAGATCACTGTCGCTTCGGTATTTTTCGCTCGACCCTCGCCCGTCACGCGAGGTCGGTCTCGGAGTCTGTCTCGGCTTGCTCGTCCTGATGATCGCTCGTCTCGTGGTGCAGTCGGCCATGTATGGCGAAATATATTACAGTGCATGGATATTCGATCTCGCCATGGCGATGCTGGTGGTTCTGGTTGCTCTCGCTCTCACAGTCTCACCGGCTGTTCGGAAATTGTATGCGGGGGTGCAACTGTTCGCGTCGGCCACCACGGTTACAGCTGCGATACCGAATCTCGGACAGCCCGTTCGGCCTTCGGGGCGTGCTCTCGAGGCTGCGGATCCGCGGACTCCGGCGGCGGTGCTGTTCGAGATTG